>JANWIS010000207.1 GCA_025449775.1 Ignavibacteriaceae bacterium | reverse complement strand
TCTGTGTAACAAGAATGGTATCGTCGTGAATATTAAACTGAACTCCTATGCCTTCAAATTTTCCTACAAGGGGTTCATTCATATCCTTTAACTCTTCTGCAGGGATATAAACTGAATGTGGATCCAGTTCTTTTATCATTGCTTTTAGCGCTTCATCGGTCAGCTGTTTTTCGTTGATAGTATCCACATAAGCTGCACGTAATATCTGCAAAGCATAATCGAATTTTCCAGGTGTATATTGAGCCTGGGCAAATGACAATATTGGAATAAGTAATATAATAAATGAGGTAATAAGACCACGCAAACTTTTCATAATTGAATTTTTATTTAGGGGATGAATGCAAAGATAAGGATGTAGTAGTTAAGAAAATGTAAATTATGCATATAAATTAACAGTTTAACAGGTATAATAGTGTAAAGCCTGAAAGATAAACTAAATATAGCTTTCTCTTATTGTAAGACAGATGAATTATTTCCTTATTCCAAAAGGAATTCTTAATGCCAGGGATATATTTCTACCTATTTCTCTTACTGCAACGGGATCCATGTATTTTAATGGAGAAACAGAGCTGTTATAGCCGGAATCGATAATATTATTTACAGCAAAAGTAATATCGAAATTCTGTTGTCCCCATTTAAAACTTGCTCCCAAATGAAGATCTAACAATGTATAACCATCAGTGGCAGTTTCATTAGAATATATTTTTTCATGTTTTAAATAATTCCTCATGACAATACTCACATATGGTATGTACATGTAATTCATTTTTTCTGACTTGAAAGTCAAGGCTGTTACAATTTTATCTGCCGGCATTGAAGGAAGGTATACAGATGAATCCTTAAATGTTCCTTCTGCTTTGCTGTAAGTTGCATCTACGCAGAGCCATTTTATTTTTTCAGGATGGATGCCCAATGATAATTCTCCGCCATTGATAACAGCATCTGCCTGTTCGTATTTATATAAACTTTTTTTATAAACTGAATCAATCCCGGTGTTTTCTGTAAAAATATAATTGTTAATTATGTTGTAAAATCCATTCAGACTAACTGTAATATTCTTATTGTCCCATGAAAATCCAAAATCTCCTTCGTGATTTTTTTCTTCTTTCAAATCAGGATTTCCCAGGAAGATTCCTGTAAATGCATGAACAGTTATGAATTCATTTCGTTGTCCAACAGCAGGTATTACATAGCCGCTCGAAGAATTAATCTTAAAAGTTATGTCATCTCCCGGATGCCAGGCCAAACCTGCTGAACCCGAGGCATTATTATAATCCCGATTATACAATTCGTAATTACTCTTTACCTTAACAGCATCATATCTGATCCCGGCAAGGAAATTTATTTTCTCCAGATCATAACGTGCCAGTGCATATGCTCCTGTAGATGAAATGTCATTATCAGAACCATTCGTATAATAATTAATCTTATCCTGTTGCAAATAACCCTGCAAACCTGCCATATATCCAAACTTTAGTTCAGCATTGCTGATGTATTTCAAATCATAATTAAACGTCGTCAGTTTCATTTCATTCAAAACATAATTAACCACCGGCGATTCCGGCATATTATCAGTTATTTTCTCAGCTGATTGAAAAGAAACATTCATATTTAATTGCGATTTTTTCAGAAGTACTACATTCTCAGAAGAAACAAGAAGGGAAGTTTGTTCTGTAAAAGGTGATGCTGTTTCACGATCACGTTCGATATTTGTCTGTAAAACTTCTATTGCCGAATCTGACATGGAATGTATAATTTCATTTTCGGTCTTCTTATACAAAAGTGTTATTTTACTTTGTCCCCATTTTTTACTGAAACCTATCATGCCTTTTGCAGATTCAGAATTAATTCCGCTGTTGTAAGCAAAGTCCTTTACTTCTGTATTTTTCCTTACTTTATCACCTTCTCCCTGGATATAACTCGTATGTGATTTACCTCCCACACGGAAAGAATAAAAGACTCCGTTCTGTCCCATACCGTTAACTCCTGCATCTAAATGCAATCCAACTGTATTATTGAAGAAAGCAAGGTTTACATCGCCTGAAATGGTTCCTGCTACCGGATTTTTCTCATCCCTGAAAATTAGTACCCCACCAACTGCATTGTTTCCATAAAGTAATGATGCAGGACCTTTAACAAGTTCCACTAAATCGGATCCTTCTTCGGTTATTCCATAATCCTGTATTTCATTCCAGGAAAAATTCTCAATGCGCGAACCTGCCTGAACCATCAGAATATTATTGAATGACAAACCACGAATCATAGGTTTGTTAATATTACCCATTGAATAAATGTCAAATCCCGGAAGATATGCCAGGGATTTTAACAAGGTATTGTCCCCTGTTTTTCTCAAATCCCTTACTGAAAAAACATTTGAATGAAGAGGAGTTTTTTCAGAAAGTGAAATAAAAGGACTTGCAGTTAAATACTCGTCTGAATAAACACCGGAAGGATTCATTTCAATGTTTATTACTGTAGCACTATCTTTTGTGTTTATAATTTTATATACAGTTTGGTACCCTCTTTTAAAAAACTGAATATGTACCGTTCCCACTCCTATATTTCTTAGAATGTATGTACCTCCTTCCTTTGAAAAGTCAGTCCTGTTCAATTCAGGAATAAAAACCCTTACGTCCTGTATTAACAGAGTATTATCTGACTTATCCGAAATAAGTCCACTGATTGTATGTTGGGAAAATGCACTGGTTGTAGCTAAAAAATATAATAGCAAGAGAATACTTTTCTTCATTTATTTGGGAGATAATCGCGGCAGGTAAAATAGCATATAATTCGTTAAATTATCAAAAAATAAAATTCAATACCTGAAATTTTATTTCAGAATAATAGATCTTTGCATTGTGAAAATAATTGGTAATGATATATTCAGGATTTTCGAATTCGATAAGATCTGCGAGAAAATTGCTTTTTACTGTCGCTGTAAATCTTCGCGCCAGCGGGCAGAAGATTTATCACCGATTCTAAACCGCGATCATCTCCTGCTTGCATTGAAGCAAACGGAAGAATTTCGTTTGTCGCTATCAAACCGGGGATATTTTCCCGATATTTTTTTTGATGACTTTGAATCGGAAGCTATTTTACTTGACAAACCCGGTTCTGTTCTCAGCGAAACACAGTTCAGCCTTATAAGATCGGCTTCCATTACCGTAAATAGCGTTTTAAAATTCCTGAAAGAAAGAGAGTCTTCATATCCAAATTTAATTTTACTCACAAATGAAATTTCTATTACTACAGAAATAGCTGATATGATTGATGAGATCATCGATGCACATTCGCAGGTAAAAAACACAGCATCTGAATTACTAAACGATATCCGTTTGCAACTTTCATCAAAAAGGCGTGAAGCCGACCGACGTTTCAGAACTTTCATTGCGGAAATGAAAAAGAAGGGATGGCTGAGGGAGAATGAAGAGAATTTCTATAACAACCGTCGGGTTCTGGCAGTTCCTTCAGAATACAAAAGAGAACTTCGAGGATTGATTCATGGAAAAAGCGACAGTGGAAAAACCACTTTTATTGAGCCTGAAATTTTAGTCGGATTAAACAATGAGATCGCCGAACTCGAACAGGATGAAAAAAATGAAATCCGCAGATTGATGAAAGAGCTGACCGATATGCTGAGAATTCATTCACAGCTTATTACTGCTTACCACCGGTTATTAAGCGAACTTGACTTTATCAGGGCCAAAGCGCTTTTCGCTCTTGACATCAATGGTATTTTACCACAGATAAATAAAAACAGTGTTATTCATTTGTTCAATGCTGTTCATCCATTACTTTATTTACAAAACAAATCGCTGTCAAAGGAAGTTGTTCCGCTGAATCTGCATCTTAACCAGGAGAAAAGAATACTCATTATCAGCGGACCTAATGCAGGTGGAAAATCAATTACGTTAAAAACAGCAGGTCTCCTTCAGCTTATGTTGCAAAGCGGAATGCTGGTTTCAGCAGGAGAAAAGTCACAGATGTGTTTCTTCAATCATTTTCTTGCAGATATCGGCGACAGCCAGTCGATCGAATATGCGTTAAGCACATACAGCTCACGTCTTCTCAGCATGAAAATGTTTCTCGAAACTGCCAATAACCGGTCACTGATTCTAATTGATGAATTCGGAACTGGTACCGACCCTGAACTGGGTGGTGCAATAGCAGAAGTAGTTCTTGAAGAATTAAACAAGAGAAAAGCCTTTGGAGTTTTTACCACTCATTATACTAATATAAAACTATTGGCTGATCAGCTCGATGGTGTTATCAATGGTTCCATGCTATTTGATCCCGAAACTTTACTGCCCAAATACCAGCTCGTCATGGGTCAGCCGGGAAGTTCTTATACATTCGAGGTCGCTGAAAAAATCGGCTTGCCTAAACATGTGCTTGATCGTGCTAAGAAAAAAGTACAAAAAGAAAAGCTCAACCTGAATAACATGCTGGCCTCGCTTCATCAGCAGAAGAATAAAATTGAAGAAGACGTGCGCGAATTAAAAGCAAAGCAGGTAAAAGCTGAAGAAGCCGGAGGACGATTCTCACATCTCTCAGAAAAACTGGAAGAAAAAATTGAACGTGAAAAGGAAAAAAAGGAAGTACTTATTAAACTAGCCGAATCAGGCAGGAAATACAATTCGTTGTCAGAGGAATGGGAAAAATCGAAGGACAAAAAAGCAGTAATTAAAAAATTCGTTGGGGCCATGACAGCCGACAAGAAAAAAAGGGCGGTAGAAAATTCTCCAAAAAAACTCGCTGTTAAAAAACAGCTACTGATAGAAAAATTAAAAAATGAAATTCAGGTTGGCTCAAGAGTAAAAATGCTCAAGAGTAAACAAGTGGGAGTTGTAGAAGAAATAAAGAAGAATCTAGTTTATGTAAACTTCGGAAACATTAAAGCAAAAGTAGCTATAGAAAATCTGGAGTTGGCTGATTAAATGAATCTGTAAATTTTAATGTTTATAAATCATCAATTTAACTTCAACTTTTTTTCTAAAATAATAAGTATTTTAAATTCAGGAAACTGAGTTTTAATAATGTTACTATCCAAACCTTTTTTAATCTTTACAAAACAATACCCTGAATTTCGATTCAAAATAAATTAATGAAAAAACTTATTGCAATTAATGATGATTTTGACATCAATAAAATATATTCACTACGAGGTAAAAAAGTAATACTTGATAGGGATTTAGCAGAAATGTATGGAGTAGAAACTAAGGTATTAAATCAGGCTGTAAAACGAAACATTAAGCGTTTCCCATCTGATTTTATGTTCCAGATGAATGAGATAGAAATGGAAAATTGGAAGTCACAATTTGTGACTTCCAATAGAATAAATATGGGCTTAAGAAAATTACCTTTTGTTTTTACTGAACAAGGTGTAGCAATGCTTTCAAGTGTACTTAAAAGCGAAACCGCAATAGAAGTAAACATTCAGATAATTCGGATTTTTACACGAATTCGAGAAATTCTAATTTCACAAAAAGATATATTACCAAAACTTGAATTATTGGAAAAAAAGATTCAGTTGCAGGAAAAAAATTCAGATAAACATGATGAAGCTATTCAGGCAATCTTCGTCGTACTAAAACAACTTTTAAGTTCTCCGGAAAAACCAAGAAAAAAAATAGGTTTTAAACCTATTGAAGATATTTAGAACTGAGAAGAAATTTTTTAAAACTGTTACCGAAAAATATATGTAATGACAATCAATACTTTTATACTAAATCATTTACAATTTTCTCAATTGAAATTCCATCTGCTTCAGCACGATAATTTCTAACCAAACGATGACGAAGGATTGGCATTGCTACAGTCTTTACGTCTTCAATATCCGGAGAGAATTTTCCATGGAGTGCGGCATGACATTTCGCGCCAACAACAAGGTACTGCGAAGCACGAGGTCCTGCTCCCCACGATAAGTATGAATTTACATCCTTGGTAGCAGCAGCAGTTGCAGGACGAGTTTTCGATGCAAGGTTAACAGCATACTGCAATACATTATCAGGAATCGGGATTCTGCGGATGAGATCCTGGAAGTACAGAATTTCCGCCGCGCTGATTACCTTTTCTAGTTTGGGTTTATAATCGGAAGTTGTATTCTTTACAACCAGTACTTCCTGGTCGAACTGCGGGTATGTAAGAAATACATTGAACATAAACCGGTCGAGTTGCGCTTCAGGTAGTGGATAGGTTCCCTCCTGTTCAATCGGGTTTTGAGTCGCAAGTACAAAAAAAGGAAGATCAAGTTCGTAACGCTTTCCCGCTGCAGTTACTGCATATTCCTGCATGGCTTCGAGAAGTGCGCTCTGGGTTTTAGGGGGAGTCCGGTTAATCTCATCGGCAAGAATAATATTTGCGAAGAGCGGACCTTTAATAAAACGGAATTGTCTCGACTCATCAAGAATTTCTGTTCCTATAATATCCGATGGCATCAGGTCAGGTGTGAACTGAATCCGGTTATACGTTAATCCCAAGGTTTGAGCAATTGTATTTACTAAAAGCGTTTTTGCAAGTCCGGGTACACCTACAAGTAAACAATGTCCGCGACTGAAAATTGAAATAAGTACATCACGAACTACTTCGTCCTGCCCGATGATGACTTTACCGATTTCCGCGCGCAATTTTTTGTATTTACTTACCAGATCCTGTACTGCTTCTACATCGGATGAATATTGAATTGACATATATTTTGTTAGTTGGTTGTTGTTAGTTGTTAGTTGAACGATGAACGATTGATCACATTTCACTTTTTACTCTTGACTTTTGACTTTTGCCTTTTGACTTTTAATTATTCTTCGACCAATGTTTTAATATTTCACAATCTGCATATTCCTGGTTAATACTAATGTAGGTTAATTGTTGTTTTTTCTTTACCCAGTCGCTGAGTGTCTTATTTTGTTTTTCCATTTGAGCAACTTCCTGAATTTTCTGATAATCGTCTTTCAGATTTGCCTTATGTGGTTGTGTACGTGTCTTAACTTTAACAATCCGATAAGCCGATTTTCCTTCCGGTGTCATCATCATAAGGGGAGCCGATGTTCTGTTCAATGCCATGGTATCGACCTGGAAAAACAATACTCTATCGATTTTATCAGGAGATAGTTTGGTAGTATTCGTTTCGGGGTTAATCATTAAACCACCGTTATTCTTCGTTTCCTCATCGTCAGAAAATTTAGCTGCCGCATCGTCAAATGAAATGGAACCTGAATTAATCTGCTTCTCAAGACTGTCAAGAAAATAATAACATTTCATGATGCCTGCTTCATCAGTTTTGGTCTGAAGGAGAATATGCCTGACATTAATCTGCTCTCCCCTTCTTTCAATTAATTGAAGAAGATGAAATCCAAACTTAGTTTCAACGATCGGAGAAAGTTGTCCGGGTTTAAGACTGAAAGCGGCCGATTCAAATTCAGGAACCATTGTTCCTCTCGAGAAAAATCCTAAATCACCACCCTTTTTTGCAGATACAGGATCCTCCGAATACAGAGCTGCATATACGGCAAAATCAGCTTCATTCGATTCGATCTTACGCCTGTATTCTTCCAACTGCTGACGAACTGCCTGCTTTTCTTCGTTGCTCACAGCTGGCTTGCGAACAATCTGGGCAATCTCAAGTTCTGCATCCATGTAAGGAACACTGTCAGGAGGAATGCTTTCGAAATAGGCACGAACATCGCTCGGACTAGCAGTAATATCCTTGGTGATTTTTGATTGCATCGTCTGAACTACGAGCTGATCCTTGATCACATCCCTGAATTCATCTTTTAACTCACGGATAGTGGTATGAAAATATTCCTCCAGTTTTTTTTCAGATCCGATCTGCTGGATGTAGAATCTCATTCTTCTGTCGAGTTCACTTTCAATCTGAGCATCAGAGACGGTTACGCTGTCTATTTCGGCCTGGTTTAATAAAAGTTTTTGTAAAATGATCTGATCAAAAATTACACATTTCGATTCCTCTGCTTCACCTCCGGCCTGGGCCATGAATTGAATGTATTGCTTTTCAATATCTGACTTGAGAATGATTTTAGAACCCACCACTCCCATGACCTGGTCAACAATTTCCTGTGAATTGGAAACGGTTGCAAGTGAAATATTAAAAACAAATAAAAATAGTATGTGCCTTTTCAATATCATTTTATATAAGAATCGACGGGGCGTAAAGTTAATAGATTTAACGGTATTATATAATTGAATATTCTATATATGATTATCCTGGTAGAAGCCATTTCAAAAATGTGCTTAACTCACAAGTTCCCTTCGGGATGACGTTTGTGTAATGAATAAGTGTCGTCCATCATTTATATACTTCAACCTGTCCGTTTTTCTTCGCTTCATCGATTGCCTGTTTTTCCATTTCATCTACTAATCTTATTTTCCTTTCATTAATTATCATTGTAACAATATTATTACGTTCAAAACTAATCGGTGAAATACTGTTTTTAATCATG
>JANWIS010000206.1 GCA_025449775.1 Ignavibacteriaceae bacterium | reverse complement strand
TCTTTCAGATCATCATATAATAATGGTTTAAATTCGTTTATTATTATATGTATATGCGGAATATTTCTCTTCTGCAGTTCTTCCGAAAACCAGATCCATTGAGTTGAACGGTTAATATGTGAAGTTACAAAGGCAATTTTCATTCTTTCGTCAGGGATCTTTTAAAATTTCTGGCTACACGTAATAGTGCAGGCGGCAGTATTTGTGTTCTTTTTAAAATTTTAATCAGAGAAGGTTCGTTCTTCAGATAAGAATTCAGGTTATTTTTTACATAGGTACCAGTTTTCCTAACCCTGTCGAATTTCTCTGTCGCATAATCATACCTGATTACGTTTAAAAGGAAGTAATAAAGCATCCTGTCATTGTCAAGTTTCAGCGATTTAAAGTTGCCAAAATATTTCATCAGGTTAATATCAGGAGCAACCTTCAGATTTAATTCCTGAAGTACTTTTTTAATGGGTTCAATTTCTAAGCCATCAACGATACTATTAAAAATAAATATCCACTCATCTATAAATTTTGCAATAGCCGTTGTGGATTTACTTTTGTCATGCAGACGGTACCTTGAAAAAAAGAAGTCAACATATTGAAAATCGGATATCATTTTTAACCTGCTGAATAATTCGTAATCCATGCCATAATGCAGTGAAGTATTCAGTTTACCCACTTTCTGAAGAGCCGATCTTCTCATAAAAGAGGAGGGTTGCGGAAACATCATTCCGGCAAGTTGTCGTTCATAAGACCATCCGCCATAACCCTTGTCATAATTTACAACTTTTTCGTTATGGAAAATTTCTGAATTTCCATGGATTACTCCTACATCAGAAGAAGCTGAGGAGAAAATTTCATTCACTTTAATGAGTGATCCCGGTGTATAAAGGTCGTCGCTGCAAAGCCAGGAGACAATATCACCATTACACATATCTAAACCTTTATTGATTGCATCACTTTGACCCTGGTCTTTTTCACTTTTCCAGCCTGACAAAACGTGTTCATATTTTTTTATTATATCAACTGAATTATCCGTGCTTCCTCCATCGATAACAAACAATTCAAGCGAAGGATATTTTTGATCGAGGACAGAAAGAATTGTCTCTTCCAGGAATTTTCCCTGGTTAAAAGATGGAATTATGACAGATATTTTCAGCACTTTATTCATTTACTTTTTTGGTAGAAGACTTTTAATGTATCACCTGCATTAAAAAATGAAAGCATTGAATTTATCATTCGTTTCATTAATCGCAGAAAAGAATTTTTTTCAATCGTACTCACCAATTTCCGGTCTCTTTCATTAAAATCATATTCCTGTTTTGGAGCTCCCTGTTTTTTATTTTTACTTTTTAGAGAATAAATTAATCTTCCGATACTGACCCCCGATGTCTTATGTTCTAATTTTGTAAAATTGAATTTTTGCATCAAAGAATGCATCGAAGACGTATTAAAATAGTTTAAATGTTCCGGATAAATAATTACATTCCAGTTGTGACCAAGAATTCTCCTTGATAGTGAGTCAAAGTTAGGTGTTGTGATGTACAATGCACCTGAATTTCTTAAAATATTGTAGTAATCTTCTATTTCTTTTATGGGATCTTTCAGGTGTTCAATAACTTCCATCGATACGATAACATCAAATGGAGAATTGACTTTAGTTTTTATGTCTTGAATGCTTTTACCTACATAAATACCTTTTACTTTGCAATTTTCAATGGATAAGTCAGAAAGTTCTGTACCGAAAACGTTCCAGTTTCTTCTTTTTGCTACTTCCAGGAAAATTCCATTTCCACAACCGGTTTCAAGCAGATTGTTAGTTTGCCTGTATTTCTCAAGCTTATCGAGGATTTTATTGTAACGTTTAATTGTAATGCTCGACAGTGTTTCATAAGCATGATAATCGTTATAGTATTTTATTAATTCATTGTCGCTGGGTTCTAATCCTGTAAAAGTAAAATTGCAGTTATTACAATTGACCAAGAGGTTTTTGTGTCCATAAATTTTCTTTATAGACTTACTTCCGCACAATATGCAGGAAGAATAGAGTTTCCCGGGGAAATAAATATTTCTTATCATTCACTAAAAATCGTAGTGGAATAATTCAATGTCTTCTTTAAATGCTTTAGCGACCAGGTCTCTGGAATAATCGTTATAGTATTCTTTATAATATTTGTGTTTACTGATGTTTGCTTTTGGTAAATCTACTGTTGGTATTTCAAGCCGTAAGCAGATTTCATTAAAATCCTCCTGCAGATTTTCGAACCTCCCAACATAATCTACAAGTATATCATTGTTTTTAGCATAAATAAAATCTTTTTGTAATTTAAAATCATTGTGAATTCTCCATTCGATGTATTCATCAAATGTCTTCATCTTGCTGATTCTTTTATGCTGAGGATGATTTTCATACTGCAATGTGAAATGATATAAGGAGACCTGCCAGTCCCATGGGTTTCTTACAAAGCAGAATTTGAAATAATTGTTGAAGACTTCAACAGGAAGATATTTTTTAATTTCTCTTGCTTTTATATGATTGATAGACCAGTTTGGAAGAAATTCATAGCGCTTTCCAAAACTGAATTTTAAATTCATATACCATGGAAAATCCGAAGAAGTCAGATTGTTATAGGGCTGCAAAGCCCTGCGAATGCTTATTCCCGCAACTTTATAAACATGTACGAAAATAAATCTTTTTGAATGAGATAGTATCATAATATTTTATCAAACCGGAAATTCTCTGCTGAAATTAACAGCAGGCTATTTCCTGTTTTTATTTGCAAATTCATTTATTTTAAGTCTATAATTAGTGTACTTTTTTCTTAGATGAACCAGTTCAGCCAGGTAGGCGTGGTGATATATTAATTTTGTTTTAAATAAAAACCCCTTTTCACCGGATAATGAAAATTGAGTCAAAAGATATCTCAGATAATGTTTAAAATAAGCCAGGAATTCGAGCCACCATTTATTTTTTGGATTGTACATCGGATTAAAGATCGACCGATAAATAGATAACACCACTTCATCACGGCCAAGTGACGTTTGAATACGTTTAAGCCCCTTTTCAGTCATACGGGATGAAGGCATGAAATGACTAAACCTGATATTCTCATTGTAAAATAAACGAAAACCACAGAGTATAAAACAGAAACATAGTTCACTGTCTTCGCCTCCGCCTCTTAATTCATTTACTAATCTTCCTGATTGAATAGCAGGGTAGTTCTTTTTGTAGAGGTCGAGCAAATTTGATTTTCTTACCGATAAACCTGCTCCAAACAGGAAACCTCTTTCAAGGGGAACATAACCTGTTTGGGTTCCTTGTTTTCCTACGGCAAAATTAGCTTCGAAATATTTAAACCACCAGGGTTCTTCTTTTTCAAATGATGCTGTTGAAATGCCGCTGCATGCTGCACAGTCAGGGTGGTTTTTAAATGTAAGATATACATTTTTAATCCAGTTAGGATCCACCCGGTTATCATCATCTACAAAGGAGATATATTCATACTTCGAATTGTCGACTCCTGTTTTCCGTGCGTATGTTTGTCCCTGAATTTGTTCGTTTAATATTTTTAATTCAGTAACAGGATTTAGTTGCCACACGTTTTTTGAAATTTCTTTTGTGTTATCAGCAGATGCATTGTCAACCACAATTACCTCCCAGGGTATTTCCCTTTCAACAATTTGTTTTTGCAGGCATTCCAATGTTTCCTGAATTCTGCCTGCACTATTATAACAGCAAATGACTACCGAAACGCCTTCCATTTATTTATCCAATTCAAAAACCTTCACAAGATTTTTCTTAAATGCTTCTATGTTTTCGGTATAATTAACCGGGACTACCTGCTTGCCATTTTTCAGAATATTTTTCATATGACCGGAAAGTTCCATTGCATCCGTTCGTTTGAAGAAAATGCAATTCGCATTCAATTGCTCTTTGTTTACATCCAGATCACTTGCAATTACAAATTGCCCAAGGGCTTTACAATCTTCAATTACTGTGCTCCAGCCTTCGAATAGAGAAGGCTGAATAACAGCAACAGCATTTTTCATAAGTACAAGCTGATCTTCACGTGAAATGAAACCGGTCATTTTCACATGGTTTTGCAGCTTATTATCAATTATAAATTTCTCCAGATTAACAAAATATCGTTTGTCCCGATAAGTACTTTTTTTACCAGTGAGCACGAGTGTAAAATCATCGTATTCTTTTACTGTTTCCCGCAATGCCTCCAATGCAAGCATGTGGTTTTTGTGCGGCCAGAATTGATTTGCAATCAGAAAATATTTCTTTTTAATATTATACTTCTTCAATGTTGCTTCAGTACTGTAGCGGGTAAGATCGGGCAGGTTTGAAGTAAAAGGAAGTATTTTAACTGTATTTTTAAATGGTCCGAAAAATTTATTGTAGTCATTAAATGAATCCTGGCTACTTAAAACGAGTGTGAAGTCAGGGTTTGCGGCGATCTTCTTCATGAACTCGAAACTGTAATTCAGTTCTTCTTTAGAAAAATAAACCGGGTAATGTAACTCCTGGAAATCAGGTTTCCAGTAAATTCTCTTTTTGTAATAATAAGTTTCCTCCATGTCAAAATGCGGATAGAGCAAATCAATATCCTTTGGAAATGAGTGACGCTTAATAGGGATTGTATTAAAAAATTCCCGGAATATTTTATTGATTCCTCTTGAAAAGAGGGTAGGTTTGATCGGTTTATACTTATAATAACGGATGTACGGATAGTTGATATTCTTCAGCTCATCTATGGACGATGATTCAGAATAAATAATTGTCAGATGAGGACGCATTGAATCGTCAAGCATCTTAAACCCTTTAATGATATTTTGAATGTAGATTACAATTCCTGCGGCAAAGTCATACCCCGTTCTGTAATTTAATGCTATTCTCTTTCTTTCAGCCATTTTACATAATTACTAAGTCCTTCTGCCAGTTTTGTTTTAGGAGCGAACCCAAGGTCAGTAAGTTGTTTAATATCTGCCCACCAGTTCGAAGGATCACCTGGTTTTACTTCGTTTGTAAATTTTAATTGTAACGAAGGGTCATATAGTTTACAAAATGTACCGGCAGCTTCTTTAATAGAGATCTCTATTCCAGAAGCAACATTAATTACCTGTCCGGTAAATTTTAAATTATTTAATACAAGATCCATAGCAACGACAAGATCATAAATATATATAAAATCCCTGCTTTCGTTACCGCTGCCAAATAAAGTTACAACAGGAGATTTTTTTATTTTCTGATATATATCCCAGAAGATCTGCTTGGTTAATCGCTCGCCATAAACTGAGAAAACACGCAGGCTGCAGGTTTGAATGCCGTATAGCGTTGAATATTTTTTACAGATACATTCGCTGATATATTTATGCCAGCCGTAGGGAGAAAGAGGATTCACTGATTCACTCTCTCCAATCGGTAATTTAACCGGGCTCCCGTAAACGGCAGCACTGGAGATATGAATGAATTTACATTTTGGTTTATGTTTCTGAATTGCAGCAAGGATACGGTCGACAGAAATTGTATTCAGGCTAAAATCAATTTCCGGATTTTCTATGGAAAGAGGAACGCTTCCATTTCCCCCAGCATAAATGCATGCTTCGATATCATGAGCAGAAAAGATGGAATTAAAATCAGAATTAAATTTATCAACTTTTATATAGAAAGGATTTGAATTGTCATCTTTTACATCGCATGAAATTACTTGTGAACCTTTTGATGAAAAATATTCAACAAGGTGAGAACCAATAAATCCTTTTGCACCAATAATGAGAATCTTCATATACGATTAATGGTTCTTGATGATTAATCCCTGCCCTGTGGGAAGAGATAATATTTCATGTTTTCTTTGAGAAGCAAATTTATCGAATGCAATTTTTTGCTGTATGTGTTGTGGAAATCCATAATCATCGAGAAGAACAACCCCTCCCTTAATTATTTTATCCCAGAAGTATTCAAGAGCGGCAATTTCCGGTGCAGCATTATTCATATCAATGGAAAGGTAACAGATTTTATTTACTTTACATTCAGGCAGGGTAGTAGGTATACTTCCTTTTATTATTACAGTTTTAAACGGTTTAAATGTTTTCTTAACCTCTTCATATGTGTCCCTGTAATTATAGTTTAAAATGCCTGCTTGTTTTTCCTGTTCACTGACAAATGCGGAATCAATACCCTGGAATGTATCCATCAGGTAAAATGTTTTTCCTGTCTCATTAAAATTTATATACTCTACAATTGCTCTTGCATATGAACCGGTATTGACGCCACATTCGACAAAATCGCCTTCAATATTCTTTACATATTC
>JANWIS010000205.1 GCA_025449775.1 Ignavibacteriaceae bacterium | reverse complement strand
TTCATTATTTAACTCCTCATACAATTTTGCTTGTAAATATCCACTTTCGATCTGAGTGCCGATATCATGAACTTCCTCACTAAGCGAAAACGCAGAAGAAAAATGAGTAACTGCTTTATCTTTCATATTTTGCTGGCGAAATATTTTTCCGAAGTACAAATTCTGAAGTGCCTGAAGCTGAATTAAATTATATTTTTTTGAAGTGACATTTGCATCATTTAAGAGTGATACCGCTTCTTTCAGATTGTTATTTTTATAATAAGTATGTGCTAACTCTGTCTTAAGAACAGCCTGGTAATATAAATCTTCAGTTAAAACAGCGAATTTAATTCCTTTCTTAAGATAATCGATTGCTTCTGCAAGACTGTCAATCGAAGTAAGCACTATTCCAATTTTATGATATAATTCTGCTGCATCAAAAGGTAGGGATTCGGGGTTAAGCTTTGATTCAGCATTTTTTAAAATTGTCAAAGCTGATTTCGGGCGGTTGGTATTAAAGTAAAGAGAACCGATTCCATGATCAATCTTCAGTGACGTCGAAACATCTTTTACTGAGTCTGACAAAACTTTAGCTTTACTATAATATTCCAATGCCTTTGAATAATTAGAAACATTCGAGTAAACATCGGCAATGCCAATCAGATTGAGAGTTCGTGCCAGCACATTCCTTCCGGCAAATTTCAATCCCTTCTCATAATTTTTAAGTGCTGCTTTGTAATTTGCCTCCTGTAAATAGAGCGAAGCAATATTGCTTGCGAGGTAAGAAAGTCTTTCTTCATTATTGATCTCAGAATAAAGCTGCAGACTTAGGAGGTAATTTTCTCTCGCTTCGATTAGGTTATTAGTGTAAGTAAATGATACCCCCAATTCCGAGTAAAGGAATGCAAGCAAATCTTTATCATTTAATTTTTTTGCCCGTTCGATAGCAGAAGAAAGTTTTTTTCTAGCAGCATCAACATCACCATAGAGGTCGTCAATGATTGCAAGATTCCCGGTTGCTTTAAGCTCTTCAATAACATTACCCGTCTGCTGAGCTTTTAATTTTGCTTTCTCATACATTTCGAGTGCTTTATCATAAAAGCCTGATAAAAAATAAAATGTGCCTTGTGAATTAATTATTCTGGCAATGAATGGATCGGGATCGGTACAAAGTGAATCGGCTTTAAGCAAGGCTAATAATCCTTCTTCATAATTACCGGTGCTTCTGCAGCAGGATGCAAGCAGGTATAATATTTCTTTCGAAGAAAATCCGTTAGCAATCCTTTTCTTCAATAGAGATAAAGCCTCATTAAATTTTCCTTCATTAAAACAGATCAGTGCAGAAAGATATATTGAAAAATTATTCTCGGGAGGGATTTCAATTTTTATCTTTTCTTTAACCGAATCCAGCTTGCCTGTTATTCTTGCTGCATCGACAAGCTTTTCATAATATTTATAATGTTCAGGCAGGAACGGTAAATATTTAAATAAAAGCTGAAATGATTTTTCATAATTGCCGAACTTGTAATCGATGATGGCTGTAAGATATGCTTTTTCAAATTCCGTATTGATTTTTTGTAATCGGTTTTTAAATGCAGCTGCATCTGTTGGCGAATTCAGTATTTCAGATTCATAGAGATAAAACTGTTCGGAATATTCTGAAGACGAATCTGTATCACCGGATAATTTTGTTAAAGTGGTATTGGTTTGTGAAGATATGTCTGAATTAGTCGATGGATAAAATCTAAGCACTCCAGTACATATGGCAGTTATTGAAACGAGAATAATCGTAAATCTCTGATTTGTTAACATCAATCAATTTTTCTCCGAAGTCTTTCCTTCAATTAAATCAAGCAGTTGTTGAGCTTCTTTGAAAAATTTTCCCCGTTTATTAATAACTCCGTGTAAATTCGAATAGGCATTATTAAAATCGCCTAGCAGTAAATATGCAGTTCCAAGATAGTAATGAGCATCGAGGTTAATATTTTCAAAATTTCCCGATTTATTATTTTCAATCGAATTGTTAAGGCTGTTAATTGCAAGATGAACTTTTTCTTTATCGAACGATTTAAAAAGCCCGAGAAAATCCGAACCTGAAGCATTTAAATAAGTTAGTCCTAAAACATAGTGAGAATAGAAAATCGACCGTTCATCTGGATGGATTGCTATATCTTCTTTTAAATAACCAATTGCTTGTTCCCAATCCTTGTTTTCGATACCATCTAATCCCTTCTGGAACAACAAAGAAGTTCGTCCACGCGTTATATAAAACTCATGTTGATCCTTCGATAGTTGTATGATATAATCAGGAGTGGAAACCGCTGATACTGCAAAAAGTCCCAAGTAGATAATTCCTATAAAAAGGGCAGATGCAAAAGCATATCTGAAAACCGGCTGTGTCGTAAAGATTGAAAAAATCCGGGTAGAGGTTTTTGTAATTGCTGATGAACTTTTAATTGAGAATCTTTTCGAGACAAAATTATTTATATCAACATATTCCGCTTTTAAAATTTCATAATCTGCACGGCAGACGTCGCAGGCTGTTAGATGATTTTTTATTTTATCCCGGATAATTGGTATAAGTTTATTTTCCGAATCCTCATTCCTTTCATACATAATGAGAGAAGCGAGAAGTTCTTCATCCAGATGAAAATTAGTCATTAAGTTTTTCAACTTGTTATAAACTTGGGCAAAATGTCCTGCTTCTTCATCAGACTCAATCAGTGAAAATAAAATTTTTTCTTCCTCGGCTGATAATTTTGTCGCGGAAGATTTTTCAAGCAATTCAAATATTTTTTCTAATTTTTCCATTACAGGTATTGTTTATATTCTTTTATTTTTTCTGTCACATAATAAACAGTGTCCGGATTCAAAGAAATCGGGACACTGTCTTAGTATTGTCTATTCTTTATCCTTCATTTTAATTATCAACCGAATCAAATATCAAATCCGAAAGTCCTTCATAAAGAAGCTTAAACCGTAAATCGATTTTGTTACCATTCAAAGTGTTTTTGCTTAATGAGGCTAAACTGCCCTCAATAAATGCTTGCTCAGCATTTATATTGATTTCATATTTAGCATAAACAGCAGCGTGTAAAGTTGTAGACGAGCTGTTGAGAATAAATTTATCATTAGTGACAATAAAAAGTTTGCTATGTTCGGGATCTGGAGATGAATCCAATACATTAGATACGACATCAACTTCTTTTTCTGCAAGAATAATTCCATACCCGTTAAATACAACCTGGTCAAGATCAAGATTTCCAGCAACATAAATAATATATGGATCGGCTTGAGACCCAAGATCTAAATTGCCACTAAGCTGAGTATCACCTTCATAAACTATATCGGCCATCCACTTATAATCTTCAACATTGATATGAGGAATTTCGACACTTGGAACCGAATAATAATGTGGTAAGTTATTAGGGTTGAAATTTGGAGAGATGTTGATATCATCCCCATCAATTATAATATTATTAACATAAGTTACAAATCCTTCAACCTTTATGATATTACCATTCAAAATCACATTTTCATTTGAGTGTACGTCTGCATTTAAATTAGGATTAAATGCTTCCTTAACCCAAATTGGAGAACCGTTAAGCTTAACCTCTTCTCCTCCGATGATAGAATACATTAAAAATTGCGGTAAGTTTGAATTTTGTATAACCTGAGTACCTGAACTGCCACCACGTTTTTCAGTAGTATTATCAGTTATACCTGATTGTGAATCGCAGCCATAACTAAAAGCTAGTAAAACAACTGCAAGTGATAGATTCATTCGAATTGATTTCATTGGATCTCCTAAAAAAAGTTTATTAAAAAAAATTTAATCTACATTCATATAGTAACTTATAATGTGAGATCGTAACATTGATAAATCAATTATTTCAATTTTAGTCTGTAACGTAAATATCATTCAAGATGCTCTCTTATTTCCAATAGTATCCTATAAAACATTTGCTTAACAGCGGCTTCGTTCTTGTTCAGTTTTTCAGCAATCTCAGAGAATTTAAGATCACCCCAGAATCGCAACTTTATTATTTCTTGTTTTTCAGGACTTAGTTTTTCTAAAAACAATAAAGCCGTGTTTGCATCAATTCTATCCGATCCAAGCGTTTCGCTTTCATTTGATTGAATATTTTCGTTCCAATCATAAGTCATTCTAGCTTTAGTTCTCTTATACCATCTAACGTAAGTGAGGAAGAGAACTCTTCGAAGCCAGTTTTCTGCATTATCGATATTCTGATATTGCTCTGCAAAAACAATGTAAACATTATTGGTAAGGTCATCAACATCTTCGATGTTTATAATTTTTTTTAATCGGTGTTTAGAAAGAAAATATGAGTAGGATATATCCCTGATGATACGGGAAAGATCAGAAAATGCTTTCAAATCGCCCGCTTTTGATTTTTCCATCAGGGAATCAATCTCAGGCTTCGAGATGTTAATGTAGTCTATTTTTTTCTCGTTTTAATTTTGTTACCAAATTAGTAATCTTGACACTAAGTTAAAAAAATGAAGGTATTATGATATTAAAATTATTCAGTTTATCATCATTAGTCATCTTTTTTACAAGCCAGGGAATTTCTCAACCCCAGCTCAATATTCAACCTAACTCTGTTGATTTTGATGATTTATTTAACCGTATTGAATATACTTATTTAATAAATGACGGGGATGCTTTACTTACCATCGACAGTATCTCTTATAATGATTCCTTCTATTCTCTTAGCTTTGAAGATAATCAACAACTCCCATTTACTATTCAGACTAATGATTCAGTAAGAATGACTGTTGCACTAATCGGATTCTTTTTTATTACCTCCTCCGATACATTAGATACAATTTATGTTCACAACAATGGTGAGCAAAGTCCGGAAGATCTTAGGATAAAAATAGATTTTTTTGAAGATGATTTTGGATTAATTACGGGAACAGTAAGTGATAGTCTAACACCGCTTGATAGTACATTTATTTACTTTTTTTATTCCGGTATTTATTTGATGGATACAGCTATGACTGATGCTTCCGGAAATTACCAAATCTCGTTGCCTGAAGGTGAATATACTATTGCTGCAGAGCGAACCGGATACCACGTTATTTTTCATGACAGCACTTTCGATCCTTTTTTTGCAGAGGTTATTGAGCTCGATGAGGATGATGTTCTAACAATTGATTTCAATTTAAAACGGATAACCGATTTCACAAAATCTGTTTCCGGAATAGTCCACGATTCAACTAATGGTGCAGTACTCGACAAAGGGATTATTATTGTAAGAAGAGGAACTCATGTTCCGGAACCGCATCCTAAAGGAGATGGAATTCAACTTGCAACAATAAATGCATTTGCAGGATTCATTAAACCCGACGGCACTTATAATGTTTATGTGGAAGATGCAGCATTTTATTTCGTTCAAGCACAGACAAATTATTTCCTGCCCGGTTATTATAATGATGAAGGAATTGCATCCGTTTACTGGCAGAATGCAGACTCGGTTCTGATAAACTCAATCATAACCGATAAAGAAATTTTTCTTCTTAATGATTCCTCTTACGGCAATGGAAGTATAGGTGGATCAATTATTTTCTCAACTTTGTCTGATGGGATAAATTATGAAGGTATTACTTTGCTTGCAAGAAACATCAATAACAATGCATTGTACTCTTATAATTTTGGTAAGCAAGATGCTAACTACAACATAAGGAACATTCCTTTCGGCACTTATGAAATAGTTGCTCAGAAAATAGGATTTGAAAATGCATTCAGCAAGATTGTAACAATCAATCCGTCCAACAATCAATTCACGGGCATAGATATTATATTTTTAATAAATGACGTTGAAACTGATTTACAGCTTCCTGATGATCTGATTTTATATCAAAATTATCCTAATCCTTTTAATCCATCCACAATGATTTCTTTTAGCCTTCCTGAGAGTATGAATGTTAAAGTAAAAGTTTTTAATCTCCTGGGAGAAAAGGTAGCTGAAATTATAAATGATTTCCTTCCGGTAGGATCGTATAAATTCAAATTCGATGCTGAAGCACTAAGTACCGGTGTGTACCTGGTAACTATTGAAACTCCATCTGTAATCAGATCTCAAAAGATTATGCTTCTAAAATAAATTCAGGATTGAGAATTTTAATATATAATTCAGTGCTCGTTGTTTCACTCTGTTTTTACTTATAAGAAAAATTATGCTTCTAATAATAAAATTTGATGCGATTTAAGCTTAATTACGTTGTCCAAAATTTCAAAAGCGTCATGCTAGTAATGTATTAATGCAAACAGAATTTTTTTGTTGGTAATGATTTTGAGATTTTACATAAAATGATACCAAATTACATTTAGATTTCTGCTTAGCTGGTTGAAGAATTTATTATAGACCATTTTATATTTAATGGTTGATCAATGTGGCCGAGTAAGTGAATGCAACACCTCCGATAAACAGATAGCCGACTTGTTCACTAGCTTTATGGATTAAGACAAAGTGAAATTAAGATTATAGCAAGAGATACAAACTAATATTTGTAAAACCGCCATTTTTTTCCTTTTCCTTTTCTACTACAATCTCTAACTTTAACTAATCATTAAGTGTTCTTGAGCTTATTATAACCTCCATCGTAAGCGTTTTTACTAT
>JANWIS010000204.1 GCA_025449775.1 Ignavibacteriaceae bacterium | reverse complement strand
TGATCTGTGGGCAACAGCTTACTATGCCGGATGGATGCAGGGACAATATAATAACGGGCATTTACCGGCTCAGGAAATTGATTTTTCGGCAATGACTCACATTGTTCATTTTTCATTAGTACCAAATCCTGATGGAACACTCGATGCTCTTGCAAACAGTATCACAGAAACAAATTCATCAGAATTAATATCGCGTGCACATGCTGAAGGAGTGAAAGTAATTATTTCAATCGGTGGATGGAATAGTGGTACAGGCTTTCGTGGTGCTTCTAATCCATTAAACCTCGTGTCATTTGTTACTAATCTTGTAAATTTCATGACAACACGAGGTTATGACGGAATCGATATTGATTGGGAACCTTTGGAATCATCAGATGCAACCTTGTATATAGCACTTATCACTGCACTTGGAACAGCGTTCAATGCAATTCAACCGAAACCGATACTTACTGCTGCAAACGGCGGTGAGCCGGAAATCTATTCACAGATCCATCAATATTTTGATCAGATTAATCTGATGACTTATGATATGTCTGGTCCGTGGCCCGGATGGGTTACATGGCACAACTCACCTATTTACAATGGTGGTTTTTCATTTCCATGCTGCCCGGGAAATTATTTGCCGTCTGCTGATGGTCAGGTCGATGCATTTATTGAAGAAGGGATCCCGTTAAACAAGATCGGGATCGGGATAGATTTTTATGGGTACATCTGGAATGGAGGAGATGGAACTTCAACCGGTGGTGTTTCTGAACCAAGACAGGAATGGACAGCTGAACCATGGATGCAAGGTAATGTTCCTTACTATACAATTATGGAAGATTATTTTCAAACGCAATTTTATCATTGGGATGATGATGCAAAATCTTCTTACCTAAGCATTGATAATTCCGGTTCAGCAAATGATAAATTTATTTCTTACGATGAAGAAACAGCAATTGAAGCAAAATTTGATTATGCACGATCAAAAGGAATTGGCGGATTAATTATCTGGGAACTTGGCGGAGGTTACAGACCGAATATGCCTCAAGGTCAACGTGATCTTCTACTTCAAGCTGTTAAAATTGGAATTGAGGGTGGTGTAACCGGTATAAACGAACCGACAAATGAACTTCCGGCAGAATTCACACTTGAACAGAATTATCCGAATCCTTTTAACCCATCAACTACAATTCAGTTTTCACTTACAAATGCTGCTCAAGTTGAGCTTAAGATTTATAACCTTCTTGGAGAAAATGTTGCAACGCTTGTTAATGAAAACCTGAATGCCGGTTTGCACAGTGTAAACTGGGATGCTTCAAAAGAAGCAAGCGGAATATATTTATACCAGTTGCGTTCCGGAAGTAAAGTGATCACAAAAAAAATGACACTAACCAAGTAAGAGAAAGATTTTTCTTCCTTCTTCTAATCTTAAAAATTTAAAAACCAGTTTGGCTCCGATGATGAGCTGAAGTAGTTTTCATTTTTAAGCCCTTCAACAAAAAATTTGTGTTTCTAATTTACACAGGTTTTGAAAAATCAATGAACACATTCTACACACATGATTAAAAATAATTTTCAGAAATTCGAAATAACATCAGTATTAACAATCAAACCGTACTTCTCTGAGCAGCATAGTTGGCATATCAATTGTCACTATAAATTGTTCCGACAATAATTAAATAAAAATGAAAAGACCAATTCTATTAGTGCTTCAGGCACCTCCGCTTCCACTCGATCAGGGTTACAGACATGCTGCTTACAATGATGTCATTCAGCTTTCGAGGATTCACGATCTTCACATTCTAATCTGCAACGGGAAAGATTTGATTTATGATTTTGATTATAATTCTTATGAAATAAATCGAAGAGGACTAAGTTCTATTCCCGGTGTGGAAAGTGTTTCTTTTATCGATATTGATGTTGATTGGAAAAAATCTCTCCGGGAAAGATTTGCTTACCAGGTTTCCAGTTTTATCAGGCAGGGCTGCATAATGAAAGATATTGAATCCGAAAAATTGACTACTAAAATTATTGAGCTTTGCTGGCTGCATCATATCAGAGATATCCATTTAGGAATTACTGTGAATTTATTTCTGGATACATTTTCAAATCTAAATAAATCTGGAAAATTCCGGATTTCATTTACAGCCCATGATATTGATGCCGATAAAACACTAGTACGAATGAGGGAGAATTTTTCCAAAAAAAGTTTTATAAAAGTAATAACAAACTGGCTTGTTTACTGGATTTTATTATGGAAAGAAATTCATATCCTTAAGCAAAGCCAATTTGTAGTTACAATGGCGCACAAAGATTTTGAAAGACAGACAAGGAGAAAAGTGAATGTATTTTTTATTCCACCTTATTTGCATTCAGTTAATACCAATCATTCAATAAAACAACTTCCTCAGCAACCAACTCTTACAGTTTTAGGTCATCTTTCATTTTCGGCTGCAGGAAACGGTGCTGAAATGTTTGTGGAAAAAGTTGCAGCAAAAGTAAAAGAAAAAGTTCCTCACTCGGTTATAAAAATTATTGGGAAAGAATTAAGACAAGATTTAATATCAAGATGCAAAGAACTTGGCATTTTATACCAGGAATATATTGAGGATGCTGAGGAATTATGGAAATCCACTACCGTGCTTGCAAGCCCACTTCTAGTCAGCAAAGGAATTCGTATCAGGATTCTTGAAGCGGCTTACCGTGGAATCCCGGTTGTCTGCACAGAACATTCAGCAACAGGTTTTTATAACCCTGATGAGTTTCTGAGAAGAACAAATGACTTTGATTCATTTGCCGAAAATTGTATTGAACTGATGACAAATGCAAAATCATATCAACAAGAACAAGAACGGATTCAAGAATATTTTAATAAAAATTTAAAAGAAGAAATTATCAGGCGAAGATGGGAATGGGTTTGGACGGAAGTTATTCCTGATATAACTATAAATTCATATCAGGATGAAGATAAAAAAATAATTACCCAGCCGGCAAACTAGCCCATCAGAAATGATTATGAGAGAAACAACAGCTTCAATAATAAATAACACGAAAGCAATGTTTGCTGCACAGGCTGTTACCTGGATCTCTTCTTTTTTTCTGATGATGTTCCTTCCACGTTATCTCGGAGCTGAGTCTTATGGAAAGCTGTACTTTGCAATGTCACTTACAATATTCGGCGGACTGATAATCGATCTTGGAATAAGCAGTCTTTTTGTTAAAGAAGTTGCACGTGATCGATCTAAAGTAAATTCGTTCTTTATGAATGGAGTAAGCCTCAGATTAATTATGTGGGTGATTGCAATGCTGGGGATGCTGTTGTATTTATTTATTACAGGATATTCATCAGAATTATTTACTCTTATAGTGATACTTGGATTTGGAAAACTTCTTGAAACAATATCAGACCTTGCCCACAGAATTTTTCAAAGTTTTGAACAGTTACGTTACCGCTCAATTGCAGTTATCATTGAAAGAGTTTCTCTTTCTGTTGTAGGGATAGTGATGTTACTCGCTGGTTACGGAATTATTGTTATTGCAATTGTGATGACATTGAGTGTGCTTTTAAATCTGCTAGTCTGTTTTTTACTTCTTCCAAAACTTGTAACTCTCAAAATTGAAATCACTCCTTCATCTTGGAAAGGACTTTTAGCAAGTAGTCTTCCGTTCCTGATATCTACTTTTTTCTCGTTCATATATTTTCGCATCGATGTCATAATGCTTTCCGCAATGACTAACGACACTGTTGTTGGATGGTATGGAGCTCCGTATAAGCTGTTCGATACAATGATGTTCTTCCCGTCAATACTGCACATTGTTGTGTTCCCTGTTTTTTCAAGATTGTGGAAACAATCTCACACAGAATTTTTTCAAACTGCAAGACAAACTCTTGATGCAACAGTGATCGTCGCTGTAGCAATAACATTTTGTTTGATAACACTTGCAAGTCCTGTTGTCAATTTACTTTTTGGTCTTGAAGAATATTCAAATTCGGTAATTCTTTTGCAAGGATTAGCTCTGATCATTCCACTGATATATATTAATTTTATCATTTCAACTGTTGATATCTCTGCTGATAAACAACGTGCACTTTCCATTGTTTCTATCATTGCAACGTTTATAAATATTGGTTTAAATTTCTGGCTCATTCCTTTTTTTCAAAATGATTATGGAAATGGTGCAATCGGTGCGATGATTTCAACTTTAATCACAGAAACCTGTGTGATGGTAATGTTCATTCATTTGCTTCCGCAAGGATGTTTCAATAAAGAAAATCTTTGGGTTATTCTGAAATCATTAATAGCCGGAATATTCTCTGGAGTTCTTGTCTGGTATGTCGAAAGCCATTTAAACATTTGGTATTTGAGCGGATTGATTGGAATTATTATCTATACAGCCTTTTTGATTGCAGCAAATGTTCTTACCAAAAAAGAATTTGGATTAGTTCTAACTATCATTCCTAAAAGGTTTTCAGAAACTACTTCACGTTTGTTCAATTTATAACTTCGCCTAAGCTTAACACAACAAGTTCGTACTTATCATTTCATTGAATATTAGATGTAGTATATTATACTACAGTCATTTCACTTCCCTTATTACATTCTTTCAACCTGCAAAGTATTAATTATCCTCTGCTCTGACTATAAGGTTTCAGACTGTTTTTATACAGAAGATAAATCATTTGTACTATACCGCAGGGTAGGGGATCAAAAGTATTTTTGTGCCGTTCATTAAAAAATAAAATCTCAACCGGAAGTTTAAATGAATGTAATAATAAATAGTGATTCTGAAGTTCTTGCCGATCGTTTATCAAATGCACTCTCAGTTCTTGCAGATGTTCAGGTAACAGGAGTTACAAAAAATTTAACAGAAGCTGAAGCTGCAATTTTAAAAGATAATGTGAAGGTATTGATAACCGCTTTTCACAAAATAGAAAAAACCGATTTCAAAAAATTAAAAGATATTAAACTCCGAAACATCAATCTTGTTGTAATTGTATTGAACAGTGATTCCTCGGATGAAAATTTGAAAAAATGGAGGAAGACAGGTGCAGATTATGTTTTTGACCAGCGAATGCATTTCAACAAAGTGGTGGATATACTTTCAGGAATTATTTATAAAAATCTTTTAACGATTCTAAAATCCTCACAAAAGATTGACCACCTCATTGCAAAAAATAAAAACGACATTCAGAAATTAAATTAAAATTATTATCACTAATAACTGTAAGGAACAGAATATTATGATGGCACAAAAAAACTTTTTCTACGGGATAATGGTTTTTATCCTGTTAGTTTTTAAACCCGGTTCAGCTTCAGCACAATCGGATGTTTGGGCAACTGCATATTATGCCGGATGGATGCAAGGGTATAATAATAACGGACATTTACCCGCTCAGGATATTGATTACTCAGCCGTAACTCACATAGTACACTTTGCATTAGTACCGAACTCAAACGGTACACTCGATACAGAATCAAACAGCATAACTTTAGCAAATTCAACTGAGTTGCTAACCCGTGCACATAATGCCGGGAAGAAAGTAATAATATCTGTTGGCGGATGGAACAGCAGAAATGGTTTTCTCGGCGCAACTAACCCGGTTAACCTTGCAACGTTTGTTGCAAACCTTGTAAGCTTTATTACAACCCGGGGCTATGATGGAGTTGATATTGATTGGGAACCGTTACAATCATCTGATGCAACTCAGTACATTGCACTAATCACAGCACTAAGGACAGCACTTGATTTAATTCAACCACGTCCGTTGCTAACTGCAGCTAATGGAACTGAAGCGGATATCTTTGCACAGATTCATCAACACTTCGATCAGATCAACCTGATGACTTATGACATGTCAGGTGCATGGTCAGGATGGGTTACATGGCACAACTCACCTGTTTACAATGGAGGTTATCATTTTCCATGCTGTCCGGGAAATTACGTGCCTTGCGCAAACTCAAATGTGGATGCTTTTATTAATGCAGGAATACCGGCAAGCAAAATTGGAATCGGAATAGATTTCTACGGATATGTTTGGAGCGGGGGCAGCGGGACAACTACAGGAGGTGCTACTGAGCCACGACAAAGCTGGACAACAGCACCTTCTGTACAGGGGAATGTTCCTTACTATACAATTATGCAGGATTATTATCAGCCAACCCGTTATCACTGGGATGATGTTGCAAAATGTTCTTACCTGAGCATTGATAATTCCGGTTCGGTAAATGATAAATTTATTTCTTATGATGAAGAAACAACTGTCCAGGCAAAATTTGATTATGCACGATCAAAAGGAATTGGTGGATTAATTATCTGGGAGCTTGGTGGAGGTTACAGACCAAATATGCCGCAAGGTCAACGTGATCTTCTTCTCCAAGCTGTTAAAACTGCACTCAATGGCGGAGGTGGAAACCAGGATCTAATCCCACCAATAATCAGCATTACTTCTCCTTTAAATGGTGCAACTGTAAATGGTACGATCACTGTAAGTGCAAACGCATCGGATAATGTTGGTGTAGTTGGAGTTCAATTTAAACTAGATGGGTCACCACTTGGAAATGAAGATCCGACATCTCCTTACAGTGTTTCATGTAATACAACACAAACAACAAATGGAAATCATACATTGTCCGCGACTGCAAGAGATGCAGCAGGTAACACAACAACAGCTTCCGTAACAGTAAATGTTCAGAATACGGCAAGCGGATCAAACGACTTAATAATTTACTCCGACGCATTACAATCACCATGGGTGAACAATTCATGGAATGCAAATATTAATTTCAACAGCACAGAAAAATATTATTCGGGCAGTAAATCAATAAAAACAGTGCTGACAAGAGCCTGGGGTGCACTGAGCATGCATTACGGTAATTGGGGTATTTTGGGAATTAACACAAATCAATATCAGAAGCTGGAATTTGCAGTTTACGCAACGAATTTAAATACAAAGCTTTCCATTTATTTAGAAAATGATAATGGTCAAACTTTTCCGCATATAAATTCCATTACGCTTCCCGTAAATCAGTGGTTTGTAATTTCGATTCCTATGACACAGCTTAATCCAAATAATCAAATCATCAACAGAATTTCATTACAGGAAATTGGCGGTGCACTTAAAACATTTTTTGTCGATGAACTTCGTTTTATCGGAACAGGAACACCTTCAATCCCTCAAGCTCCAATTCTCACATCACCATCAAATGGTGCCACAATTATTTCACTTAATCCGACATTAAGCTGGAACACTTCAAACGGAGCTACATCATATCGTTTGCAGGTATCAACAAATTCTTCATTCACCAGTACTGTAGTTGATCAGAACGGAATTACATCTACTTCATTCAGCGTAAACGGACTTTCACAAAGTTCAAGTTACTACTGGCGTGTTAATGCTTCGAATGGAAGTGGAACAAGTAACTGGTCAACTGTTTTCAGCTTTACAACGGGGTTGCAGCAAGTTACATCCGGGCTTGTTTTGTATGAAGAATCACTTGTGGCACCATGGATTAATACTTCCTGGAGTACAAGTTTAACTTTCAACAATACTTCGCCAGTCTATCAAGGTTCCTATTCAACAAAAGTTATTCAAAACGGCTGGGGTGGATTCAGATTACGAAGCGGTTCCTGGGGAAATCCTGTGAATGTAAACACAAGCAATTTCACAAGTTTTGAATTTGCAGCTTATGGTGGTTCAAGCGGAATAATTTTAGGAGTATACTTTGAGAATGATCAGGGACAATCATTCCCAACAGTCGGCAACATACAAGTCCCAGCTAACCAATGGAATGTAGTTTCAATTCCAATAAATCAGCTTAATCCAAACAACAGAATTGTTCACAGTGTTGTAATTCAAAATTTTACGAGCGCACAAAAAACTTATTATGCAGACAATATCCGGTTTATGGAAACTACAGACGGATCAATGCTATCAAAAGAAACAGGAAATTCTGAAAATGATGGAACACCTGATGTGTTTTCTCTGGAACAAAACTATCCGAATCCGTTCAATCCTTCGACGACAATTAATTTCAGCATACCTGAACAAAGTTATGTTACGCTAAAAATATACAATATGCTAGGTGAAGAAATCACAACACTTATCTCCGGAACACTTACTGCTGGAAATTACAATGAGATATGGAATGCAGGAAATCTACCCAGCGGAATTTATATATATCAGCTTCGTGCAGGTGGAAGCAATGTATTAATTAAAAAGATGAACTTGGTGAAGTAAATAATTCTAAACCTGATAAAAAATAAAAAGAACCACCTTGATTTTATTTCAAGGTGGTTTATGATTTTTAATTCGGGCTCTTAATCCCCGGAGACCCAACTATGATTTCCAAAGGATTAAGAGCTGAGGGCTATGCGGAGAGGTTGGATTTAAAATTCTGCTGCTTCAGTTGATTGCATTAGAGCAGTCGTCGAAGCATTTCCCTTCATTATTATATTTTGAATAATATCGTAATAGCCAACACCAACAAACGATTGATGTTTGACAGCCCTGTAACCTACATTCTCTTCTTCAAATTCTTCCTGCTGAAATTTTGAGTATGCAAGCATTCCATCATCCTGGTAATTCCTAGCAAGCTTGAACATACTTAAATTAAGTGCATGCCAGCCGGCAAGAGTAATAAACTGGTACTTGTAACCCATATCAGCAAGCTGTTCACGGAAAGTAATCATCTGTTTTTCGTCAAGATTTTTTTTCCAGTTGAAGGAAGGTGAACAGTTATATGCTAATAACTTTCCCGGGAATTTATTATGAATGGCATCAGCAAACTCTTTTGCTTCTACTAAATCCGGTTTTGAAGTTTCGCACCAAAGCAAATCAGCGTACGGAGCATAAGAAATTCCTCTGTCAATTGCCTGTTCCAATCCTGCTTTTACAAAATAGAATCCTTCATCTGTTCTTCCTCCGGTTAAAAATTTCTCATCACGTAAATCAATATCGCTTGTAATTAATCCGGCAGAATCTGCATCGGTCCTTGCAATCAGAATTGTTGATACATCCAGAACATCGGCTGCAAGTCTTGCAGCAATAAGCTTGTTAATTGCTTCCTGAGTTGGAACTAAAACTTTTCCTCCGAGATGTCCGCATTTTTTTGCCGATGAAAGCTGATCTTCAAAATGAACACCGGAAGCACCGGCTTCAATCATGTTTTTCATTAATTCAAATGCATTCAGATTTCCTCCGAATCCTGCTTCTGCATCTGCAACAATTGGAACAAGCCATTCAACTGAATTTCTCCTTTCGCTCCAATAAATCTGATCTGTTCTTAACAGAGCATTATTAATTTTTTTTACAAGTGTTGGAACACTATTAACCGGATAAAGGCTTTGATCGGGATACATTGTATCAGCAGTGTTATTATCTCCAGCTACTTGCCATCCGCTGCAATAAATTGATTTTAATCCAGCCTGAACTTCCTGTACTGCCTGATTACCAGTTAATGCACCTAATGCACAAACTACTTTCTCTTTGTTGAGCATTAACCAGAGTTTCTGAGCACCTAAATTGGCAATGGTGTATTCTATTTTAATAGTTCCTCTCAGGTTAATAACATCTTCAGCAGAGTATGGGCGAACTACTCCTTTCCATCGTTTGTTATTCAGCCAGGAATTTGTAAGCTCGGCAGTTAACTTTTCTCTGAACATATTTATCTCGCTTATCTTTAATTGAAAAATTTATTTAATAGAGCATTACATTTAATTCAAATACTCATAAGCTTTCAAAGTAAGGAAATCACAGAATTCTTTGTCTCTCACAAGATTATCGAATATTTGTGCAGCGAATAAGTAATGATGTTTGGAAAAACTTTCTTCACCAATATTGTTTTTCATTTTTTCCAGTTCAGTTTTTAAATATGATTCATAAATTTCTTCAGTGATCATAGTCCCATCATTAAATTTGCAATTTGGATTGTTCATCCATTGCCAGAGCTGTGTTCTTGATATCTCAGCCGTTGCAGCATCTTCCATCAGATTGTAAATTGGAACACAACCGTTTCCGCTTAGCCATGATTCGATGTACTTTATTCCGATATCAATATTCGTCCTTAATCCTTCGCGAGTTATTGTTCCAGTTGGTGGAGTGAGCAGATCAGATGCAGATATTTTGATATCCTCTCTTTTATTATTTATTTGATTAGAATCCGGCATATACATATCAAACATTTTCTTTGCAGTCTCAACGAGTCCCGGATGTGCAACCCACGAACCATCATGTCCGTCTTTGACTTCTCTTTCTTTATCCAAACGTACCTTGTCCAATGCCATTTCGTTCGCCGATGGATTATCTTTTATTGGAATGTATGCAGCCATTCCGCCAATGGCATGAACATTTCTTTTATGACAGGTTTTAATTAACAAAAGTGAATATGATCTCATGCAATGTGTCGTCATTGTCACCTGTGCACGGTCGGGTAAAATATATTTTGGATTGTTCCGGAATTTTTTCGCAATGCTGAAAATGTAATCCCATCTTCCGCAGTTTAACCCTGCCGAGTGATCTTTTAACTCATATAGAATTTCGTCCATCTCAAATGCTGCAAGAATTGTTTCAATTAGAACAGTAGCTTTTATTGTTCCCACCGTAATACCGAGTTCTCTCTGTGTAAAAACAAATACATCATTCCATAATCTTGCTTCAAGATGATTTTCGATCTTGGGTAGATAAAAGTAAGGCCCTGTTCCATTTTCAATTAATTTCTTTGCATTGTGAAAGCAGAACAGTCCAAAGTCAAACAATGATGCTGAAATATTTTCATTACCGACCTGGAAATGTTTTTCATCTAAATGCCAGCCTCTTGGCCGTATCATCAGAGTTGCTGTCTTGTCATTGAGCTTATAAATTTTTCCGTTACCAGGTTGACTATATGTAATAGATTTATTTACAGCATCTCTCAGATTAATCTGTCCATCAATTATATTATTCCAGGTTGGTGAGTTAGAATCTTCAAAGTCGGCCATAAAAACCTTTGCACCGGAGTTTAAAGCATTTATAATCATTTTTCTCTCAACAGGTCCGGTTATTTCAACTCTTCTGTCAATCAGATCATGCGGCAACGGAGCAACAGTCCATTTACTTTCACGGATTGAAAGAGTTTCCTTTAAAAAGTCAGGCATTTTTCCCAAGTTAATTTTTGACTGTCTTCTTTCTCTTAACCATAGTAATTCTTTTCTTCTTAAGTTAAACCGCGAATGAAGTTTGCCTAAAAACATTATTGCTTCGGTAGTCAGGATTTCTTTTACGGAAGGAGTTATTCTTCCTTTTATTTCTGCTACAGATTCATTTATATCTATTAATGTATTCATTTTTACTTTGTTACATAAACTTAATATTTATCAATTCTCGCCAACTTGTTGTATAAAGCTTTTCTGCTCAGCCCTAAAACAAATGCAGCTTTGGATTTATTATTATCAACAGCATCTAATGTCCTCAGTATGATTTCTTCTTCCGCTTTTCTTAATGATGTTCCCACAGTTATGCTGATTTTATCTTCCTGGAATTTTGCATCGGAGATATTAGTTGCAAGATAGTTCGGTGAAATAATATCTTCAGGACACATTATTACAAGCCGTTCGATTGCATTTTTTAGCTCCCTTATATTTCCCGGCCAATCATACCGAAGCATTAGGTTATGAGATTCTTCTGAAAGTTTCTTTAAGTTTTTAAAATGGATTTTGCAGAAGTGTGCGAAGAAATAGTTTATAAGAATCGGAATATCTTCTTTGCGTTCTCTCAAAGGTGGTAAATGAATTTCAATCACACTGAACCTGTAATAAAGATCTTTACGCATTTCACCATCTCTGATTGCATCATCAATCTTCTTATTTGTTGCAGCAAGCATTCTTACATCGACATGAATTTCATCCTTTCCACCAAGCCGTCTGAAAGATTTGTTTTCAATTACTCTCAGAAGTTTAGCTTGTGTATCAGTTGACATTTCGGCAAGTTCATCAAAGAACAACGTTCCACCGTTAGCCATTTCTAAATAACCTGATTTTTTTGCAGTAGCACCTGTAAATGCACCCTGTTCGTGTCCGAACAATTCATTTTCAAAAACATCTTTTGGCACTGCAGCACAATTAATAGCAACGTAAGGTTTTTCTGCTCTCGGACTTTTAGAATGAATTAATCGTGCAACTACATCTTTTCCTGTTCCGCTTTCGCCAGTAATTAAAACAGGTGTAATAGAATCTGCTACAAGGTTGATAACGGAGTAAATTTCCCGAACACGGGAATTATTTCCTATAAAATCAATATTAGTCTTGTTAAATGTTTCATTAATATCTCCGCCCTCCCTATGCATTAACTTGTTTTCCTGCATTTTAATAACCCATTATTTTGTTTTTGTTTTTTGCTGAATGGTAAACAGGTAATGTGGGTTCAATTTTTCCTTTGCTGTAAATTTTTAAAATCAATTATCCGATTGGTGTATTTGAATAAACTTCAAGTCTTTTTAACAGCTTCGGAAGTTCATGCGAAATTGCTGTCTTGTTTATAAAACCATCAACAGGTAAAGTACCTGCAACTTCTTTAAATATTTCTTTTTCGTGGATTGTTATAATTACAACTTTAACTAGAGGAAATTTTTCCTTTATAAGATGTGCGGCAGTTAAGCCATCCATTTTGGGCATTGAAATATCCATAAAGACTATATCCGGACTTAGCTTTTGGATAAGTTGAATCGCTTCATAACCATCTTTAGCTTCTCCGACTATGTTCAGGTCGGTTTGAAAATTAAGATATTCGATGTAGTTTGAACGGAAATTATCGTTGTCATCAACCACAAGTGCGTTTGCAATATTTGCTTTGGTTTTATTCATCTTCATAATAATTAACTGATTTTAATTACGGTGTAATTTTATGTATGAATACGGCTGTTTTCAATTGGCAGTTGTGTTGATTTTCTAATTAGATAGTCGAACGAAAATTTTAAACAGATTTGATTAAGAGAATGGAATTAAAAAATAATGCGTTATTAACTAGTTAGTTATACTGAGTCACATCAGCCGTTTAACTAACATTTTTCGCTATGATTATTTCATCTGAACTAAGTTATTCTGAATTGCATATCTTACAAGTGAAGCAGTATCGTGAATATCTAATTTCTTCATCATATTTGTTCGATGACTGTTGATAGTACTAATGCTTAAAAATAATTTCTGTGATATTTCTTTACTCGTTAGTCCATCGGCAATAAAACGCAGCACTTCTATTTCCCGACGTGTTAATTTATTGTAGATATTTGATTCTGGCTCATCATTTTTCCTGGTTCTTTTTATAAGGGCTTCAAGCAGAACTTTAGAAACACTCGGCGAGAAGAATGATTCATTATTTGCAACTGCACGAACTCCATCAAAAATTTCTTTCTTCTCGGCATTCTTAACAACGTAACCATCTGCACCGGCGAGTATCATTTGCTGAATATATTCTTCATTTTCATGTATCGTAAGGATCAGAACTTTAGTAAGAGGATATTTTTCCTTAATAATTTTTGTTGCTTCAATACCGTTAAGCTTTGGCATTGAGATATCTAAAACAGCAACATTCGGTCTGTGTTTCTCAACAAGCTGCAATGCTTCTTCACCATTAGAAGCTTCACCAACAATACTGAATTGTGGATCGCTCTTGAAAAGAAGCCTTAATCCATCTCGTACAATTGCGTGGTCGTCTGCAAATAAAATTTTTATTTTTTTCATTGTTTATTCTTTGTTATCGGAATTGTTACTTCGACACTCGTTCCTTTTCCTTTTGCTGATTTTATATTGAACAAGCCGTGAAGCTGTTCAGCACGTTCACGCATATTGATGAGTCCATAATGACCATTCTGCGAATCGGATTGGTTATAATATTTATTAATATCAAATCCCAGTCCGTTATCTGCAACCTTAAGCAAAATTTTACTTTCGTTTTCTGAGAGCTTCAGATTTATTTCTTTTGCTTTGGAATATTTCATACAATTTGATAGTGCTTCCTGTCCAATCCTGTATAAAGCAATTTCTATATTAGGATCAAAATGCCGGAAGGTCTGAATATTCGATTTAAAATTAATTTTAACCGGATGAATTTTTTTCGATTCTGAACAGAGCAGTCTAAGAGCTGTTACTAATCCAAAATGATCAAGAGCTGTTGGTCTCAGGTTTGAAGAGATTCCCCGAACTTCAACTATAAGGTCATCAATTTCTTTTTTCACCTGTCTTATTTTTGTTATTCCAACCTGCTTGCTGTTCTGCATTTTATCTTCAAAAATATTTAATTGGAATTTCAATGCAGTAAGACGCTGACAAACATCATCATGCAACTCTCTCGAAATTCTCAGCCGTTCTTCTTCCTGTGCATGCTGAATAGAATGTGCAAATTTTTTCAAATCTTCAGCACGCTGTTTAGCTGACCGGTTAAGTTTCTCTTGTAAAATTTTTCTTTCAGTAACATCCCACAGATGGCATTGAATAAGTTTATCACTATTGACAGTATAAGCTATGCTTATAAATTCTATTTTAACTTTTTTATTGTTTTTGGTATTTAGGTCCAGTTCTTCAAATCTAGTATAACTTTTTTTTGTTAGTTCTCTGAAAGCATTCTCCGAATCCGGGATTCCTTTTACAGCTTTTGTTTCCCAAAGTTTTTTACCAACATAATTTTCTTTTGGAAAACCGAGTAAATCTGTTACAAATGGATTGATGTCACTGATAACTCCTGTTGAAGCATCAAGCAATATTATTCCTTCTTTGGAAGTTTCAAATAATCTGCGGTATTTTATTTCGGAAGATTTTATTGCCTGTTGTGTAAATACTTGTTCTGTTACATCCTGACTTGTACCAATCAATTTAGATGAAAGTTTATTTTCATCAAAAACTACTTTGCCTCTTGTCTGTAAAATTTTGCTGATGCCATCTTTTATTAAAGTTTTATGTTCCATAATAAAAGGAGTAGAAGTATTTAGTGCATTCATCATTTTGATGTTTAATTTTTTCCGGTCTTGTATATCTACATAACTTAGAAATTGTTTGTAAGAAATCTGTTTCTGGTCTGGGTCTAATCCTAATATTCTGCACAGCTCATCAGAACACCAGATAGTATTTGAATTGGTTGACCATTCCCAGCTTCCTATATGAGCAATTTGCTGGGCTTCGGCAAGCTGAATCTGGCTGTTCTTTATTTCATCTTCCCGTTTTTTTCGTTCTGTTATATCACGGTTTCTAAAAACAACGTGGGTTACGTTGTTGCTCTTGTTCTTGTAAGGATAGTAAGCCAGTTCCATATATATTTTTCCAAGAACAGGAAGAGTAAACCATGTTTCATATATAATCTCAGAACCTTTAAATGCCCTGTCAATTTTATCTTTAATTGAATTAATAAAAGTTTCACGTCCAAAAATTTCTGAAATACTTTTACCTATTATTTCAGATCTCTCCCTCGATAATGCCAGGCAGTATGCATCATTTACAGCCTCATATTTATATTCTCTGTTGATTAGCCCGGTCAATTCAAGAGAAGCATTTGCAATGAATTCATATTTTCTTCGTATCTCTTCAAGGTTACGTCTGTCGGTTACATCCCTTGAATTTACAATAACACCTGATATATCAGGATCGGTAAGCATATTTTTTCCTACAGATTCCAGGATAACCCAATCACCTTTCTTATGTCTGAAGCGGAACTCGGTGGTTGCTGTATAACTAGGTATAGTAATGGCTTTGTTAAATAACTCAAGAACTCCGTCAATGTCATCGGGATGTATAAATTCAAAAACATTTTTATTTAAAAGCTCATCTTCTGAATACCCAAGTATCCGTGTAACTGAAGCATTATAAAAAATCATGTTTCCCTGCTTATCAAGAATTGTAATGATATCAAGTGCATTTCTGAGTAGTGCTTCATAATAATTTACACTCTGCCTGTATGTATCTTCAGTTTGCATCCTAACGCTGACTTCTCTTTTAAGATTTTCAACTACATCCATAAATCCTTTGAAAGTCATAACAAAGGGTGAAAGGTATTCTGTAAAAAACATTGTAGCAGAAGAAACTATTTGTTCTTTATCATTATTATTATCGGTTTCACTCAGTATTTTAAAAATTAATTCGGAGTTGAGACGGGCTGTGTCAAGTATGGAATGACCACTCTGAAGGGATTTCCTCCCAAGCTCATAAGCACGGTTTAAGCAATTTCCTGGTTATCGAGGATATAACTTTTTAAAGCATTTTCATACTCAACTCGGAACTCTTCATTCAATTCCAATACAGACTCTGTTTATTTTTTTCCTAAGTACTTTACTGCTAAAACCAAAGCATCATCCGAACCTTTGGTAAACCGATTAGCAATGTATTTGGTAATTTTATATGGAGATGCATTCATAACTCCTTTATGAAAAATTGATAATTCACGGTCATAGTCACCGACGGTTAATTTATTTTGTTCTTCATAACCGACAAATGATTCATTTGACAAATCAACTTTAGATTGTTCTGCAATTCGGGATGATTGATTTACGGTAAAATTAGCATCAGCTGCAATACGTAATACGTAATCATTCCTGATGCCATCGGTAGAGAAAATTAATAAATCTCCTTTCGATATCGGAACAATCGAAGCATTAATCTGAGTTAGCCGATAACCTAAAACTCCAGGACACATAAAAATACTTTCGTATGATGGTTTTATGTCCTGGTCTGAACGCAATAACATGCCTTCCACATTTCCAATACTTACCCATGAAATAGTTTCATCAATATAATTAATTGAAGCCAATGCCAGTACAGCTCCTCTTGTGGGTTTTAATTCTTCATGACTAAGTTTGATTAATTCTATTATTGATAATTCTGAATTTTCCTTAACAGTATCGATAGCAACTTTTGCAGCTAAAGCTGCTTCATGTCCGTGACCCATTCCATCAACAACTCCAATTAATACTTTTTCCGGAAGTTCCTTAACAATATATAAATCTCCTGATTCTTTTTGTCCCGGGAAAGCTACTGAAGAAGCACTGTACGAAACGTTTGTCAGATTAATAGAATGTGGCATATTAAAAAATCCATTTTATTACACTCACTTTTGTACCTTTCCCTTTTTCCGAAAATATTTCAAACTCATCCATTAATCTCCTGACCCCGGGCAAACCCAAACCTAAACCCCTTCCTGTAGAATATCCATCCTGCATAGCTAGAAAAACATCGTGTATTCCGGGTCCATTATCTTCGGCTGTAATTGCAATTCCCAATTTACTTCCCTGTTTAATCTTTTTTACTATTATGCTTCCTTTATTTGCAAACACAATAATATTTCTTGCAAGCTCTGAAATAACGGTTGCGATTATCGTCAAGTCAGTTTGAGAGAAGTTCAGTTCTTTTCCAACTTTCCGGCCG
>JANWIS010000203.1 GCA_025449775.1 Ignavibacteriaceae bacterium | reverse complement strand
TATTATGGCGGAACACTTGTTCTTCAAAGTTCAACAATTTCTGCAAGTCTTTTCATGGGATTTTTACTGGCAATCCTTCAGATGATGAGACCAATAAAAGAATTAAGTACAGTCAATACAAGAATTCAGGAAGCAGGAGCTGCAGCCGATAGAGTTTTTGAAATACTCGACACCGATCCTGATATTAAAGATTCACCTGATGCAAAAATATTGACGGCTTTTAATGAAACCGTTGGATTTAATAATGTAAGTTTTCGTTACGATGATTCTGAAGAATGGGTTCTCGATGGAATTAATTTTGAAGCAAGGAAAGGCGATATTATCGCTTTAGTTGGTCCAAGCGGAGGAGGGAAATCAACTTTGGTTGATTTGATACCGAGATTTTATGATCCAACAAACGGAAGCGTTGAAATTGACAAGAAAGATATCCGGAATTTTACGATTGAATCATTGCGGAATAAGATGGGAATTGTGACACAGGAAACTTTCCTCTTCAATACTTCAATCAAACAAAATATTGCTTATGGTCTTGAAGATTTTCCAATTGAAAAAATAGTTGAAGCTGCTCAAGCGGCTAATGCACATGAGTTTATTGTTCAAACTCCAAATGGATATGATACTATTGTCGGCGAAAGAGGTGTTAAATTATCAGGCGGACAAAGGCAGCGTCTTACAATTGCACGGGCAATTCTTAAAAATCCTGATATAATGATTTTTGATGAAGCAACTTCGGCGCTTGATAATGAATCGGAAATACTTGTTCAGGAAGCAATTGAAAGAATGATGAAGAACAGAACTACTTTTGTTATTGCTCACAGGTTAAGCACGATAAGAAATGCAACCCGTATCTTTGTTATTGATAAAGGAAAAATAGTTCAATCGGGCACACATCCCGAACTGATGGTAAAAGAAAACGGTTTGTATAAAAAACTTTATGAAATGCAATTCAGAGATAGTGATTAATGTCCGAACAGGAAGCTAAGCAATACAAAATTCTTGATTGGCTGATACTTGGCTTCTTCATAATTTTTATTTTAAGTCTCAGTAATTCCATCTTTGTTAACCAGATTGGTTACTTCGGAGCTCTTCTTTTTATCCTTGTAAAATATTTTTTCACAAGAAAAAATCCGTTTCATAAAACCGGACTTGAGCTTGCGCTTGCATTATATATGATTGCGGAAATCCTGTCACTTATTTTTTCTGATTATAAAGCAGAAGCATTTCATAACTTTTCCAAACGAGCATTACTTGTTCCAGTATTTTACACAACGATAACTGCTGTTGATAATTTTAAAAGAGGAAAAACGTTTTTTAATCTTTTCATCGGTGCTTCACTTATTACATGTGTCATATACCTGATTGTATCGATAAAATTTTATTTCAATAATCTTTACGTGATTACGCAATCTGGTCCTGCAATGATCCACAATCCAATCACTACAAGTGAGATAATAAGCTTTACGATAATGTTTCTCTTTGCATTTATATTAAATGAAAAGTCCAGCTTAAAAACAAAAATTTTATTGTACGCCGGATTGGCAATTTCAGTTCTTACATTAATTGCAACTTACAAACGAACTGGTTGGATGGGAGTAGCATTCAGCATAATTATCCTTCTGATCATTAAAAAAAAATGGAAGGTCTTGATTCCACTATTCTTATTGGGAATTATTCTGCTTGTTGTTGATAAAAATATAAGCACGGTTAGTGTTTATGATTTCGCAAAATCTAAAACTGAATTATTATTTTCTTTCGATACGAAGGGAAGACCGTGGTCTGTTTCGAATACAGATAGTTTATACGTTATCAGTGATTATGAAAACGGACTTTTATTTTATAAGGATTCAAACCAGGTGCAAAAATTTGAAACACCAGGCTTTGCTATTTCTTGTTCGCAAATCAGTGATGATCATTTCCTTGCACGTCTTATAGATACTCGGTTCCTTGTTTTAAGAAAAGAAGGGACTGAGATAAAAACAGTAAATGAAATTCTTCCGCCCGGAACGACTAAAGATTTTATTTTGATCGAAAAAAATCTTTATACTTTAGATGTTGACAGTGGTCTGACTTTGTTTGAATCTCTGGAGGAAAAAATTAAATCAACACGGTTTCGAAGGTTTAAAGGGTATAATTGGTTATTTGTAGATTCATCGAAATTTATTTTTGCTTCTGAAGATTCCGGCGTTACAATTTATTCAAGAGAAGAAATGCTTCCGGCAAGGTTTATTTTTAATAAAAAAATATCTCAAATAAACAGGATGCACTTTTTTGATGATAATATTCTGATAGGAAGCCCTGATGGACTAAGTTTATATAATTTTGAAAATAATAAGCTGATATTAAAAGATTCTTTAATTCAATTGAGCCAGGTTCACAGAATGAGGAACGATGACGGGAAGCTTGCAGTAATTTGCAGTGACGGTACTGTTTACAAGTTGAACATCTCGAATAGCTCTAAGTTTGAAATACTTGCACAGGATAAAATTTCTCCTGCACCAACTAACTTTGACTACTGTAGAGACAAGTTGTATTGCACATACATTAATCGTGGAAGGCTTCTCAGCTTTTTCGATCCTTACCTGACGCAGAACTTTACAAGGCTTGCTTTATGGAGATCCGGCTGGCTGATATTTAAAGACTATCCACTGTTTGGAGTTGGCGATATCGATCTTGCAAAATATTACGTGAAGTACAAAAGACCTTCGGATAAAGAAATTCATGGACATCTTCACAATAATTATATGCACTTCCTTGCAACACTCGGGCTGGTGGGTTTTTTAGCTCTCAGCTATCTTTTTGTTTTGATAATAATAAAAATCGTCAGGATTTATAATGCTACAAAAGGCAAGCAGTTTATTGCTTCTTACTCTTTAGGTGCACTTGCTTCGTTTGTTAGTATTTTGATTTCCGGTCTAACGGAACTGAACTTTTGGGATCACGAAATTTCAACATTAATTTATTTTACAATAGGTTTAAATTTTGCACTTTACATTCATTTTAAAAATGACAGTCAGAAAAATGAAACAGAGACCAAATGATTAAGCTTATGTATTTTAGATGTATAATTATTTTTTAATATATAAAAATATATCCGATGCGGAACAACAATAAAAAAGAAATTACGAGAAGTATAAAAAAATTATCATCACGCTTTAATTCTAAATGTAATGAGCTTGCAGTGATTCTTGCTGCAGGGCATGGTAAAAGAATAAAATCGCAGCGATCTAAAATGCTGCATACGATTTGGGGTGTACCGACAGTTGAAAGAGTTTTTAATTCCTGCACTAATGCAGTGAAAGGTGTAAATACAATTGTTGTTGTCGGTATAAAAGCTCTTGACGTTTTAAATGTGCTCGGCAAACGAGCAAACTTATCTTATGCTTACCAGGAACAGCAGAATGGAACAGGTCACGCTGTCCAGGTTGCTTTGAAGAAATTACAAAAATTTCCTAAAGATGGAATTGTTTACATTCTTCCCGGTGATATGGGTTTAATTGATTCAGATACAATTGTGAGTTTGAGAAAAAGTTTTGTTGAATCAAAAGCTGATATGATTGTGCTTACAGGAATTTTTAAAGGAGATCCGAAGGAAAACAGTTATGGAAGAATGCTCAGAGTTAAAATAAAAGATTCAAAAGGCAAACGTGTGCATAGTGATTCTGGAAAAGTTATTGAAATACTTGAACACAAAGATATTCTCGCACTTCCAGTTGATAAAAAGTATCTGGCAAACTACAAAGGAAAAAATTACTCTTTCACAAAAGCAGAACTTATCAACAATAATGAATACAACTCTGGTGTTTTTGCATTCCGTTACAGTAAGCTGAAAGAATTGATAGGACAGCTTAAAAGTGATAATGTTCAGAAGGAAATTTATCTCACCGATCTCATATCATTATTTAATGAAAAAAATTATTCTGTATCTGCAGTTAGTCCGGAAAAAGATTATGTGGTAATGGGCTTCAACAATAAGTCTGTTTTGAAAGAGATGGAAGCCATTGCACGGAAAAATGTTTATGAAAAATTAAAAGACATAATTGAAATTGAAGACCCGGACGATTTCTTTATCCACGAAAATGTCGTCGAACAAATTCTAAAATTGGATTTAAAACATCCGGCACTCGATATCAACATTGGTAAAGGTGTTTTTATAGGAAAAGACGTTCAGCTAAATCTTAATCTGGAACTTGGTAAAAATGTTTTTGTTGACGGCAAAGTTGTATTTGGAAAAAATATTTCTGTAAGCCAGAATGTTCACCTCTCCTGTTATCCGGGACAAACAATGAAGATTGGAAATAGTGTACAAATACTTTGGGGTGATATTATCAAAGGAAACATTGTAATCGGTGACGGTTCAAGAATTGAATCCAGCGTTAATTTAACAGGTAGTGACGTGTTCCCGTTAATGATTGGAAAGAATGTGTTGATAAAAGGAACTTCTTATATCTTCGGTTCGAAAATAGCGGACAATCTTTTAATAGAGCACAGCATTCTTGTTAAAAAGAAAGTGCGTGCTGTAAAAGACAAAAAAGGAAAGATACAGCCAGTAAGGTATTTTGTGCCGGTGAGTGAAGGGGAGAAATCAATAATAAATATTGTGTAATGCAAGATTAATCTTGATAATAAAAATGGTACCATTATGAGCATAATAAAAAAAATGATAAGGGTTATATTTTTATTTACTGCATTAATATCCATAAGCTGTGAGGAAGAAAACATAATTACAGATGATCAAGGCAATATGTTTTACGCAACGATAAATGTTGATTTTCGGAATGTTATAGCTCAAGATAGCCTTCCACACTATTGGTATATCGGATATATAATATCAAGTAAAGTGACTGAATTAAAGTGTATTGTAATTGAGAAGGATACAATATCATATTACGAACCATCTGTAAATTATTTTAACGATGGAAATGGTTTAATTCGATTTAACATGCCTTATGAAAAATTAATAAATGTGGTTCCGTTAGCAAATTTTGAAGTGGTTACAGGAATTGGGTCTCTGAATGGCGATGTTATATTTCCTGATAGTGTTACCTCAATTGAGTTTAATAAAGAAGATACATTAGGTGTTAATGAGACTTTGGTTATGAGCTTTAATGGTAACGCCGACTATTATTTGATTTATTATTCTTATGAATATCTAAATCCTGATTCAACTGGTACTATTGGTGAAAATCGTGAACTGCTTGTAAAACAAAACACAGCTTTTTTTGATAGCGTATCAAGTCCTCATCCCTATAACGGGTATTTGTACATAAGTAGCATTGGGTCATTTAATGGTCCAATCCCAGAAATTAATTCACTCCCTAACATGGCTGGAGATGGCAAAGGTTATCTTAATGTTAGGTTGCATCAATATCTGAACAAAGTGTTTGTTGTTGGTTTGGGTTATAATTTATAATATACTTAGAG
>JANWIS010000202.1 GCA_025449775.1 Ignavibacteriaceae bacterium | reverse complement strand
CGGGAGTAAATTCCGCTGAATGTCTCTTGCTATTAAAAGTTCCTCTTCCATTTTTTGTTTCTCGAGAGCTTCAATAAAGAGCCTGTTATTTTCCAACGATATTATTGCAAGGTTGCCCACTGAAAATATAAATTCTATATCACTGCTGTTATATTCCCGGTTTCCTGCTCTGCTGCCAAGAAGTATTACTCCGCGTGATTTTCCCTGAAGCTGCATAGGAACCATCAGTTCTATTCCAAGTTCATGCAATTCCGGATAGTCTCTATTTATCTCTTCCTTTTTTAACGAATCCTGGTTGTTCCAAAGCTGGTAGTGTTTTATTAAGATTTGAAGTTTTTCATTATCAAATTTTGAATCGAGGATGTTAGCTTCATTATTATCGAAAAGAACGACAGAATATTTTTGAACAAGGAACTGACCGAGTATTGAAAAAACGAGCAGCTTGATTACTTTAAATGATTCGGAGAATGTGCCGAACTCTTTGCTCAGTTCAAAAAGTGAACTTAATCTTTGAACCCTTGTATCAAGCTGACGATTTACCTTTCTCAATTCATTGATCACCATCGAGTTCTGAATTGCAGTCGCCGATATATTCAGGATTGTGCTGAGAAATTCCACATCATCTTCTGTGTAATCGGATTTGTTAAGCTTTTCTCCAAGACAAACCAATCCAATACAATTATCTGAAGAAAGTATTTTTTCAGTGACTTTTAAATTTGCGATATGCATAAATGAATTCAACTTTGGGTCATCGGTACAATCGTGAGTAGCATCTAATTCAGGAAATTCTTTTACCAGTGATGTTCCAAGTCCTTTTGAACTTTTTAAAACTATTTTCTTGTTTTCCTTTAAAGCAATCAAACCTTTGGTCGCTAAAAATTTTCCGAGGCAAGTCAGTAGAACATTATTAAGAATAAATTCCAGATCAATGCTTGAATTTATTATCCGGCTGAAATCGATCAGTGCTGAAAGGTTTCTCTTTACTTTTAAGTTCCTGGCTTCTACCATTTTTTCAGGAGCCTCTTAAATTTTTTGAAAGCAGAACCTGGTTGTATTTTCCCGGGATAGATGTATACTTTACGTCATCCATCAGGGATTTCATCAGGTACATTCCCAATCCGCCAACTTTTCTTTCATTGTAATATTTTCTTAGATCAGGCTGAGGAATGCGTTCGGGCTCAAATGATTTTCCATAATCTATGATAGTAATCGTGAGCCTGGATTCATCGTATTCTATTTGGATAATTATTTCTCCATCAGGAGAAGATTTGTAAGCATGCTTGATTATATTAGTACAAGCTTCATCAACAGCAAGAACGATATTTTCAACAGTGGATTGCGACACACCTGCTGTGGATGCATTAGCACCGACAAAGTCTCTTATCTTAGAAAGGTTTTCAGTCTTGCTGCTTACTTTTATTTCTTTAAGATTATTTTTAATGCTGTTACCCAATGTTATATTGCACCAAACTTGTTGATAGCTTCTTCTTCACTTTTATAAATTTCATATAAAAGAGGAAAACCAAGCAGGTCGAAAATGTTAAAAACTTTATCGCTCATATTGGTCAGTTTAATGTCGCCTTTGTTCTCCCTGATATTTTCTATATAAGCCATAAAAACTCCTAACCCGGCACTGCTTATGTATGCGAGGTTTTGAAAATTCACAACGATTTTAAACTTGTTATTTTCAATCAGCTGGGTAAAATTATTCTCAAGTGCAGGAGCTGTATGTGCATCAAGATATCCTTTGAGATTAATAACATTTACATCCCCTTTTTCACTTATTGATGTATTGAATTCTGCCATTCTTTAACTCCATCGGTTTTAGGTTTTTGTTGACACTTAAAAATAACTAAAGTTATGTCATCATACTGCGAATGATTACTGGAAAAAACAGATACTTCGTGAATAATTTTATTTGAAAGTTCCTTTGCACTCAAATGACTGTTTGCAAGTAATATTTCAAGAAAATGCTTATCTCCAAAATCTTCAAAATATTCATTCTTTGCATCTGTAATACCATCGGTATAGAGCACAATTGTATCGTTCTCTTTAAGAGTAATTGAAAATTCTTCCAGAGTTTGATTAAAATATTGGTTATCACTTAGTCCAAGTCCCAATCCTGAAGGTTTTATTTGTTTGGTTTCATTTTCCCTCAACAAGAATAACGGACAATGTCCGGCACGGGCTAAAAATAATTTCTCATCAATTAAATCAATGTAACCATAAGCAGCACTTACAAATGATTTACTGTCGAGTGTGTGTCTGAGAATTTCATTTGCTTTGATAAGAATATCTTTCGGTCGTTCAATAGTTTTTGCAAGTGATTCGAAAATTCCTTTTACTTCTGCCATAATAAATGCAGCAGAAATTCCTTTACCCGAAACATCTGCGATAACAAAACCAAGCCTTGTTTCGCTAATCTCGAAGAAGTCGTAATAATCTCCTCCAACTTCAAATGCCGGAATAAAGACTGAAGCAATCTGTAAATCGGGATAAACTGGAAGATTCACGGGTAAAATTTTTCTCTGAATTTCTCTTGCAACATCGAGCTCTTTTTCAAGCCGTTCTTTCTCAATTGATTCTTCAAGCAGTCTGGAATTTTCAATTGCAACTGAAGCATAATCTGAAAATGTTTCGATTGCACTGAGATCTTCCGGAGTAAATCATTTTCCGGCACTTTTGGCTGCAACTAAAATTCCCTGAACTTCACCTTTTGTTCTTATTGGTGATAATGAAACAGCAGTGAATTTTTGTCCGGATGGAATTGAATCAAGCCGTTCATTTATAGAAATTGTTTTAGTTGAGTTAAGTTTTGCAGGCTCAATTTTCTCAGTAATAATTTTGCTGAATTTTTCTGATTCGATATAGCCGATATTTTTTACAGCAAGTGTGATAAGTTTATTATTCTCACGCCAGATTATCCAGGAAGCATTAGCGTTACTTACTTTCATTGTTATATCAGTTACAGTTTCGGCAAGGTCATTAAAATCCAGAACTTCGGTTATCAGCTTGCTGAAATATTGAAGAGAATTTACTTCCTGTACTTTTCTGTCGTAAGCTTCCGCTGTTGGTAAGTGAAACAATGTCGTAAAGAAAAGCATAAAAAAATAAATGGCTCCGTAAATCATAACGATCATATTGAATTGGCTGAGAGAAGCTGAAAAGGTATCAAGCATCTGACTGTGAATATTATCACCCGAACTGCTGCTGACATTAACAAGAAATAAAATTGATATCACAATTGAAAGTATCAGCAGATATATTTTCTCTTTCTTCGGTAGGAAGGCGATCCAGGAAATTCTAATCGAGTTGAAGATCATCAGCAGAACAGCAACTATGAAAAATGTATTACTTAAAAATGAAAGACTTTCATCAGCAAAATAATTGTTTGAAATACTTGCAGTCACTAAAAAAATCAACATAGTAATAAAATATATTCCCGATTTCCTCCCCTGGTTTAAAAAATAAAGATGCCTGAGAGTTAATAACACATACGAGCAGAAGATTACAAATACAAGAATATAAATCAGAGAAACAAGGTTGTAAACAAGTCCGGGATTATTCAGCCGCAAATTGACATTGTCAAAAAGCGAGGACATAATTAAATCAGAAAAAGTTATGATGAAGAATACAATCGCACTTAATATTCCAACATTCATAATCAATGAAAGACTGGATGTGGCCCTGCTGTTCTCATACTTTATTAAAGTTATCAACAGAAAAAAAACAGACGAAGCGACCATCAGGTCAAAAATTATTTTTAGGAATAGTGTATCAGGCTTCCCAAAAAGCAACCGGAAGACCAGCATCAAAATGGTTGACAAAATAAAAAGTTGTAAATGCCTGTTGACATTGTTTTTAAAGAAATTGACCATTCTATCCTAGTTTATTCTTATCAGGATTTTTAATTACTGGATAACTAATCACTATAAAATTAACCGATTTCTGGTTACTATTAAAGATTTCAGGTATAAGCGGATAATTTATAGGATGGTTGAAAAAATACTAAGACTTAGATTGAAATACGAGAATATAAAAATCTGATTTTAGGCTGGTTGTTTTCACTTCCGGTTGAATAGAATTTATTTTTTATAGCTCTTTGTTACTTCTTTATGAACTTCATGACGCCAGTCTTTCATTTCTTTAATAAACTGGTGAAATTCCTTCTGAAGTTCTTCCATTTCTTTTTTTAATTCTTCATTACTGTAATACCGGTAATAATAGTCCTTATCGAACTGATATTTTGCAAGCATTGAATCATTGAACGGTTCAGGCGGAGGTAACTGATCTAAACGATAAAGATCCAATTGATGATTTGCAGCTGCAATGGAATCTAAATTTAATTCGCCGTATTCTATTTCATAACTATGCACAGAATCACCATCATAGTATTTAAATTTAATTCCTGTATTTGACTTCTCAACTTTCGGAACTTTGTAAGCATAAAAATGAATGTTGTTAGTTGCGACTTCAATCATATTATTAATGCTTTCAATATCAGGAAATTGTGCGTCAGGTATTTGATGTTCCGGCAAATCAATCCTGCATATATTCGGATCAACACTAATATGGAACTGGGTACTAATTCGTTTTTCAGCCGAGAGATGTTTTAAAGTTGTGTCGTACCTGATGCTGAGATTGAACTGTTCAATTTCTTTTTCATGAACAGCAATTTGTTTTTCCACTTCCAAGATTTTTATTTGATGCTCTTCATGAATGAACTCATAAGAATCTGTGAATACTGAATCGGGAGTAACAAAAATATATTCGTTTGCTGCAGAAGTTTTCAGCCTCTCAACTGCATGAACAATTTTAACCCGGTCATTCAAATCAATTCCACCAGGAACCACTTTATAAAACTCTTTATCATTCAGTTTTTCTGCTGTCATCAGAAGATCAGCAAAAATCGCTTTCCTGTAATTCCACAAATTCGGATTGATTGCTACCGTATTATTATCATTCACGAGAAGCTGTGATTCAAGAGCTTCACAATAGCTTACAAGTATAGAATCAACAATCTCTTTTTGTTCTTCATCCAATTTCATTGCAGCGATAAAGTTGTTATAACTTTCCCTTTTGAGCTTTTCATCACTGGTTCTGATTTCAAAAAATTCTTTTCCTGAATCATCATATCCAAGCAGAAGATATTGTTTCCGGCTGTTGTCGAGAGGTAATTCATTGTTCACAGCAAAATTGAATATATCATCAGTTGTAAGATTTGCTGCAAATAAAACCGGCTTCAGATTTTCTTTATAAAATCCTGATAGAAGTGTTTTCTGATCTTCCCAAATATTATTAATTAAATTGGGATTGATTTTCAATGCAGTCATAACTCCAAGAGTTATTAAAACTAAAGCCGCCGCTAAAATCCATTTACCTGATTTTTCACTGCCGGACTTTTGAGATTCTATTTCTGTCATTAACCTTGTTTCAAAGTAAGGAGATTCAGGGATGGTTTTAACTTTGTTTATTAATTCTTTCACTTTTTTTAATTCTTCAAGCTTACTCCTCAGTTCAGGTGAGGATTCAAGAAGTTTTTCTACTTCGATTTTTTCGGTTTGGGATAATTCACCATCCAGATAAGCAGAAATTAATTCCATTTTATTTAACTGTCTGCTCAATGCATTAACTCCTTTTCCAACGGTTCCAAAATTTCTTTAAGCCTTTCTCTGCCTCTGAATATTCTTGATTTAACTGTACCCATTTCACATTTCATCGATTCAGCAATTTCCTGGTAACTGAATCCTTCAATGTCTTTAAGGATAAGTGGTATTCTTAATTTGACAGGTAGCTGCGAAATTGCATCCATAACAATTTTTGATACATCATTTTCTTCAACCGGTGTTGGAAATTCAGTTACCTGGGATCCTTCATCCAGCGGTGAAAAAATTTTCCTTACATTCATTTTTCTTAAATAGTCTTTGCACCTATTAACTGTTATGCGGTAAAGCCAGGTGGTAAATTGAGAATCATATCTGAAATGTTTAAGGTTTTTATAAACATTAATGAATACTTCCTGTGCAATATCATCAACCAATGCACTGCTGTTCATAGTTATATAGATGATGTTTCTCACTTTTTCTTTATGACGTTTTACAAGTATCTTGAAAGCAGATTTATCACCGTCAATAAACCGCTTTATTACCGCAAAATCATCTTCTAATGTTAATATTTGTGGCTGCTGCAAATCGTTTTCTATTTCTTTAGAATCCATCTTTTAGACGCAAATTTTTGGTTGTTGTTCCTGAATAAAAAATAATTATTAAATATAACCACTGTCGAAAAACTAAGTCCGGATTGTTTGCAAAAGTATGCTTCTGTGATTAAATTTCGATGAAAATTAAAAGGAGTATTAATGAAAATCAAAACTACCGAAAAATATAAAGCAGTTGTAATTGAATTAAAGGGAAATGTGATGGGTGGAGATGATACTAAAGATTTTAATGACCTGCTGCATAAATTAATTGATGAAGGGAAAACCACAATAGTAGTTGACCTTGGTGATGTTAAATTTATGAACAGCTCTGGTCTTGGAATGCTAATCGGTGGTTTGACTACGGTTAAAAAAGCAAACGGTTATTATAAACTTGCGAACATAACCGAAAAAATTGAAAGCTTACTTATAATAACAAAGTTGATTACGATTTTTGAAAATTACGATTCAGTAGATGCAGCACTTGAATCGGTTGCAAAATAAAATTAAGAAAAAATTTAATTGATATAAAACTCCGGATTGAAAGATTCGGAGTTTTTATTTTGTTCACTTAAACTGAAATTATAACAAATCACTAATAATAATTTATGAGTGTAACTGTTCTTGTCGGAAGTCAATGGGGTGATGAAGGCAAAGGAAAAATTGTCGACATACTTAGTGAGAAATATAAAATTGTAGCACGTTACCAGGGCGGTGCAAATGCAGGTCACACTGTAATGATTGGCGATAAGCAATATATTCTTCATCTGATTCCTTCAGGTATTCTTAGGGATGATGTGATTTGTGTAATCGGCAATGGTGTTGTTATAGATCCGAATTCTCTCCTCGAAGAAATAGAATTGCTTAAGAAAAACGGTATTAATGTTGAAGGAAGGTTATACATAAGTCATAACGCTCATTTAATTATGCCGTATCATAAATTATTGGATACTATCAGTGAAAGTGGAGAAAATAAAATCGGAACAACAGGAAGAGGAATCGGCCCATGTTATATCGACAAATTTGCACGTAAAGGCATAAGGATTGTTGATCTTCTAAATAGAACAGAACTCGAAAAAAAGATCAGAGCTAATTTAAAAGAGAAAAATGAACTCCTGAAAAAAGTTTATGAACACGATGGATTTGATGTTGATGTAATTATTAAAGAGTACCTCGAGTTCGACAGGGCGATTGATAAATATATTAAAGACGTTCCTGCTTTCCTTAACCAGTCTATTTCTGAAGGAAAATCTGTTCTGCTTGAAGGTGCACAGGGAGCTTTACTTGATGTTGATCATGGAACATATCCATTTGTTACATCAAGCAATCCAACATCCGGTGGTGCTTGTACAGGCACAGGAATTCCTCCGACTTACATTGATTCTGTAGTAGGAATTGTTAAAGCATATACTACACGAGTCGGGAATGGACCTTTCCCAACAGAACTAACCGACTCTGATGGAGAAAAATTAAGGAAAATTGGGGCTGAGTACGGAGCTACAACCGGAAGACCAAGACGATGCGGCTGGTACGATGCATTTCTGGTTGCTTATTCTCAAATGATTAATGGAATTACTTCAGCAGCAATTACCAAACTTGATGTTCTGAGCAGCTTTGAAAAAATTAAAGTATGCATCAGATACGAATTGAACGGGAAACAATTGAAATCTTTCCCGGCAACCGTTGAACAGCTTTCTGAAGTTGTCCCGATTTATGAAGAACTTGATGGATGGAACCATGATATAAGTTCTTGTCTTTCTTATGATGATTTACCAAATAAAACCCGGGAATATCTTGATTTTATTGCGAAGCATTCATTGATAAAGATTGAAATAATTTCCGTGGGACCAAAACGAAAACAAACTTTCTATAAATGAAAATTTTTGGAATGTTTGCTCGCAATTACTATTGAATCAAATCTTGATTTTTCTCAACTGTATTTTATAACACTTTTCTCTAATTTTAACATCAAATAAAATCCTCATTTCTTAAGGTGTTTACATGAAAATGACTGGCGGTCCTGCATCTGTTAATCTTAAAATTATTCTTTTGTTAACAGCAGTTCTGATTGCTTTCGGCACCTTGTATTACACTCAGGCTCTTGTTTCAAAATTGCAGGAAAAAGAAAGACAGATAGTAGAGCTTTATGCAAAAGGTATTGAGTATGTTGCAAACACTACTAATCCTGATGTTGATATAACATTTCTTTTCGATAACATTATTAAACCAATTGACTTCCCCATCATACTTTCCGATGCTGATAACAACGTAAATTTCTTCAACAGAACTGACATAAGAAATATAGAATTGGATACATCCATGAACAGCAGGCAATTCAAAACTTTTATTACCCAACTTATTAATGAAATGGATGCGACTCACTCTCCTATTGAAGTAACTTATGAAGACTCAATAATTCTTACCAGAATTCATTATGGTGATTCTGAACATATAAAACAACTTCGGTTTTATCCATACATTCAACTCTTAATTGCTGCTATGTTCATTGTTTTGGGTTACGTTGGTTTCAGTAACATTAAACGAAGCGAACAAGGAAATATATGGGTTGGAATGGCTAAAGAAACAGCCCATCAATTTGGAACTCCTATCTCGAGTTTAATGGGCTGGCTTGAAATGTTAAAAATACACTATAAGGATCCTATAAAAGTTTTAGACATTTCAGAGGAAGTCAGCAGTGATGTTGAGAAGTTAAATAAAATTACATATCGATTTTCTAAAATTGGTTCCAAACCTGAGTTGACAAAGAAATATGTTATTGCCGAGCTTAAACAGGTTACAAATTATTTTGAAAGAAGATTGCCTCAAACAGGAAAGTCAGTAGAGTTGAAAATTGTAGGAGACGAAAAAGTCTGCGCCAAAATTAATTCTGAATTATTCGAATGGGTAATTGAAAATCTAATAAAGAATGCTCTTGATGCAATTGAAGGAACAAAAGGTAAAATTGAAATTGAAGTTAATGGAACCAGGAAATTAGTTGAAATTGAAGTTACAGATAGTGGCAAAGGCATCGAAATGAAAAGAAGAAAAGATGTTTTCCGTCCGGGTTACAGTACTAAAAAACGAGGCTGGGGACTTGGACTAAGTCTTTCGAAAAGAATTATTGAAGGATATCATGGTGGAAAAATATTTGTAAAAAGTTCAGCACCTGGTGAAGGAACAACATTTAAAATTATTCTGAACAGCTGTTAACTCATTGCGATCATTTTATTGATAGGTAGTAATGCTTTCTGAGCCACTATCGGTTCAAGAACAATTTCAGGATATTTATTTTTCATACAAAGATATAATTTTTCCATAGTATTAAGTTTCATATACGGACACTCATTACAGGAACAACTTTCCTCCTCAGGTGGAGCAGCAATGAAATTCTTTTGTGGCTGTGCTTTTTGCATCTGATGAATTATTCCCGCTTCTGTTGCAACAATGTATGAATCAGATTCATCATCAGAAATAAATTTTAACAGCTTGCTTGTTGAACCGATAAAATCTGCCATGCTTAAAAGAGATTCTTCACATTCCGGGTGAGCAATTAACTTCGCATCAGGATGTTGAGTTTGTAAATCAATAATTTTTCTTTCGCTGAATGTTTCGTGAACTATACAGGAACCATCCCACAAAAGCATATCTCTTCCTGTTTTTTTTATAAGATATTTTCCAAGGTTTCTATCAGGAGAAAAAAGTATCGGTGTATCACTAGGAATTTGACTGATTATTTTTTCAGCACTGCTTGATGTACATATTATATCACTCAAAGCTTTTACATCAGCAGAACAATTTATATAGGTTATTGCCAGGTGGTCAGGATGCAGTTTACGAAACTTCTCAAATTTATCTGCCGGACAACCTTCAGCAAGAGAACAACCTGCTTCGAGATCGGGTAAAAGAACTAACTTATTCGGATTAAGAATTTTTGCTGTTTCAGCCATGAAGTGTACTCCGGCAAACACTATTACATCAGCAGTAGTTTCTTTAGCTCTTTTGGCTAATTCAAGACTGTCACCAACAAAATCAGCAATATCCTGTATCTCGGATTCCTGGTAATAATGAGCGAGAATAACGGCATTCAGCTCTTTTTTAAGCTTTAAAATCTCCTCTTCTAAATCAATCAGCGCCATTGTTTGTACGGTGTTCATCCAATAAAACCCAGTTTTTAATTTTACTCTCTTTGAAGATTAATTTACAAGTAATATTTACAAAGAATGTTTAATTGCACAGAAATAACTTAATCTGCAATTAAAATCAATATCCTTCTAACGGCACTATAATTGAATTATTTTTAACCGAAATAGTTTAAGCATAGCATCCCTCCAAATATGACACACTAAACTGCCGGATTTCGCCCTCACAATCCGGCAGTTTGCCCCTTCTAAAAGAACCATTTTTTTGTCTCTCGAATTGATGAATAAATACTTTTTTTACTGGAATAAAAATCAACTATTAATTCACCAAAATTTTTAATCAATACAAATTGAATTTTTCCCTGCCGGTTTTTCTTATCATTTTTCATAAAGTTAATTACTCCCTTACCATCTATATTCCCTAACCGGATATGTGATTTCAGTTTTAAAGGAAGAGCAAGCATTTGCTCAAGCTGCTGTTTGTCCAGAAGTCTGTTATAATAAGATAGAAGTAATGCACTTACTAATCCTGCTAATACAGCTTTTCCATGTGAAAGCTTATACTTTGAACTGCTTTCATATGCATGTGCAAATGTATGTCCAAAATTCAGAATTCTTCGTATCCCGTTCAATTCAAATTCATCCTGAGAAACTACAGCAGATTTAATTTTAATACATTCGTAAGAAATTGAACTGAGAAAATCTAAATCCTTCCTGAGAAACAAACCATAATTTGATAACAGCTTTGAATAAAATTTATCGTCTGTTAAATAAGAATATTTAATTACTTCACCAAAACCTGAAACCAATTCATTTTTTTGTAATGAATTAAAAAAAACCGGATCAACGAGTACAAATGCCGGCTGGTAAAATGTGCCGATAATATTTTTTATACCCGAATAATTTATTGCTGTCTTTCCACCGATTGAACTATCAACAGCAGAAATTATTGTTGTGGGAATATTTACAAAGGCTATCCCTCTCATATATATTGAAGCAATAAATCCGGCTACATCGCCAACAGTACCACCTCCGATGGAAATTAAAAGTGTATCTTTTCCAAATTTTTGCTCAATCATTTTACTAATAATGAGTTGGGCTGAAGCGAATGATTTCAGTTTTTCAGAAAATGGTAAATACAAACAATATTTTTTCCCTGGAATCTTTCTTACAATATTTTTTATTCGTGATTTGTAAATTGACTCCAGTTTTTTATCAGCAATTATAAATGTTCTTTTGGGAAGGTTATATTTTATTAATAATTCCGGAAGTGATTCAAAGATAGATAAACCGATGAATACGGGATAAGTTCCGTTAGATGCTTTGACTAATACCTTTTTCAATTTCTTCCATTCGATTTTAGCATGTCTTTTGTAATAAACCCGGCAATGAGATCCACTGTCTTACCAACAGTCTGAAAATCAGTGTCAACAATGAAATCAGCTTGTTCATAATATTTTTGTCGTGATTCAAGCAGGTAATTAATTCGTTCCAAGAATTTTTCTTTTGAAGGCATTTCTTCACCTTCGAACACGAATGCCGGACGATCAATTTTAAATCTCAATCTTTTATATGCAATTTCAGGAGAAGATTTTAAATAAATAATTTTCCCGGTTGATTTAATAATTTTAAAATTTTCTACTGAAGCAATAGCTCCACCACCAAGTGAGATAATTATATTTTCTTTAACCGATAATGTTTTTAAAATTTCATATTCCGATTTTCTAAAATATTCCTCACCTTTTTGTTTATATATCTCAACGATTTTCATTCCTTCTTTTTTCTCAACTTCTTTATCAAGATCAAAAAAATCCCATCCGAGTGTATTAGCCAGTATCGGACCAACAGTGCTTTTGCCTGCTGACATAAATCCGGTCAGATAGAATATTTTTTTACTCATAGTTTAAAATAAAAATATGGGATCTTAATTGAATATTAAAGAAAGAGAAATGATTCTGCGAATTTTTATTAAATATTCAGAACCAAGCCAAGAACAACAGTCAAACCATCAATATCGACTTTCGTTTCAAAAGCATCATCGGGCAACTGAATTGTATTTCCCTGGTAGATGATCTCAGTTTTATTGTACTCACTTGTCACATTGTATTGAGGATTTCTGAATTTCATTTCGAATCTTGCAGAAAGATAATCGAAAATCATATATTCCATAGAAGCAGAAACGTGGATACCGAGAGCAATTTTTCTTTGAACAACTTCCAATTCGACTTCATTAAATTTTCTTATAAATTCACCCCGGTAATAACCCAATCCTCCGCCCATTAAAAATTTGAACATTTCTGTCGAGAACGGAAAAAAATAATGAACTGTTAATTCTATAGGAATTACTCTGAAACCATCTTCAACTTCCAAAGTAATTACCTGGTTACCAATAAAGGCAGTTAGATTGGGAGCCGAACTGGTTTTATTAATGTATTCAACATTGAGCCCAAGTATTACTTCTTGCCAAAGCCTGTACCTGACATCTATTCCTGGATTAAAAATATCCTCAATAGTATAAGACCGGTTTCTTAGTTCCAGGTCAGAGGCATTAGGGTTCAAAAAAATTTCAGCAGAGGTAGTGTAAACTGCATTTATTGCAATCCCCAGATTGTTTTTGTTGAATTGACCAAACGATGAGACGGACAACATCAGGAAACAAAATATTTGCAAAAAAGTTTTTATCATTAATACAAAATAACCTACTAATGGCTTTAACTTCTACAATTATATTTAAAAAAGAAAACCCCCAATTCATACCATCTAACAATGAATCAGGGGATTATAAAAGCATTTAAAAATTAATAACCGTAGAACAGATACCTTTGATCTACTATCTCAGCTTTATCTTTTATTTCAGAAATCCATGCATTCAATGAGGTATTCTTCTTTTCCATTATTAAAGAATTTCGCAAAGAAGTGCTTTGAATTTTATATGCACTTGAATCAAACTCGGTCTTTTCGGTAAGATTAATTATATAGTAACCCCTGAGACCTTTAACAGGTTCAGATGTTTCACCTTTTTTAAGTTGAAGTGATCGATAAATAAAAGCATTATCTTTACCAATAACAGGAATTGAAGCATTAGAATTAAATCTGCCTGTCATCAGAACCTGAATTCTAGGTTCGAGTTCACGGATTTTATTAATATCATTGTTACTTTTTTTCAAAAGATCTTCTGCAAGCTGTCGCGATTTTTCATATTGACGATCAACTATAAGTAGCTGACGAACCTTTGGAATACTACTCTCATACTTTTCAACTCCTTCAGGAATTTCCTCAGAAACTTTTGCCACAACATATCCATTTGTTAATCTATGCACTTCGCTAATCGAATTTAATCCATTCTCAAACGCAAACGTGATAAGATTTTTATTGTAACCAAGTCCGGGAATGGAAGTGGCTTTAATAGTAAAATTTGCTGACTCCTGAATTTTATATCCCATTAACTCAGCTTCTTTTTCAAATCCATTTTTTTCTGCAAGATAGGAAAAATCGTTTGCTGCGTTGAAAGTTGCATCGCGTGTTGCTGCGGACTGCAGAACTGCATTCTGAATTCTTTCAACAACATATTTGCTGCTTGACTGATCGGTAACTAAGATTATATGATAACCGAAATTCGTCTTAACTGGCTTTTGAACTTCTCCAACTTTCGAATTAAAGCATGCATCTTCAAATTCTTTAACCATCATTCCTTTACCAAACCATCCAAGATCTCCGCCATTGTGAACACTCCCGGGATCTTTAGAAAATTCTTTTGCCATCCTCGTAAAATCAGCACCATTCTTTAATTCCTGGTATATGCGATTGGCTTCAGCAAGGTTTTTTGCCTCATCTCCCTGTTGTGAAATCAATATATGTGAAGCTCTAACAAATTTTTCGCCTGATGGAATAACATCAATTAAATGATAAAGTTCGTATCCACCTCTCGGTGAAGATGCCGGACCAACTATATCACCTTTGTTTGACTTCTTCAAGTTCCGGATTGCATCAGCAGATAATGCTTGAACTGTAAAAGTATCGACTTTATAAGGAGATTCAGAATAGATTTCAACAAAATATTTGAAGTTCGCAGTATCATTCACAGCCATTTGTTTAACATTTTCAAGGTTCTTGACGACAAGCATACTATCCGCATTTGAAGCTTCATTGTTAAAAAGAACGAAACTTAATTTTCTCATTTCATTTATTTTAAATTTATCCAAATTCTTTTCATAATATTCTTTGAGATCATCATCAGTTATTCTTAAAGTTGAATCAGGAAAAAGTGTATTTGCAAACATTGCAAACTGAGCTTCCATAAAAATATTCTGCTCAATAAATTTTCTTTTAATTTCTTCATCGCTTACAGTTATCGTCGCTTCCAAAAGACTTTGAAGTTTTTCGCTATAACGATTTTGTTTTACAAAATCTTCTGCCTGTAATAATATTTGTTCATTCTGAGGATTAAATATCGCTTCTTCATACATTGCACGGTTGAACATTCCGAGTGAATCAATAAAATTTTGTTTTAAGAATTCCGGAGGGTTTTCACCAAGAATAATATCTTTAATTTCCTGGTCAGTTACAGTAATACCAAGTCTCTGAACTTCCTGTTGAATAAGTTTTTGAGTAATCAGAGCATCCCATACCTGGTCTCTGAACTGATCCATTTGTTCTTCAGGAATATCTTTACCGGTTTGCTGCTTTGTAGTTTCTGTTTGTCTTTCAAGAGCTAACTGATAATCACGGTAAGAAATATCTTCACCATTCACAGTTCCCACGTTGTTTGTTCTGCCACCTATTGCTTCAAGTACATTAGAGTCCGATATCACCATAAAAAGTACGAATAGAGCACCGACTGTAATTATAAAGGCAGGAGCTAAACTTCTCATTCTAGCCATCATACCCATAGACAATAATTCTCCACTTTTAGTTCAAAAAATAAGGTTACTAACATAGACAGAGAGTTGATTAAAATCAATCAAAAATTAAGTGACCGAACATATGAATGACTGAAATATATTTCATGATTTCTCAGTAGTCATGCACCTGATGAACTTTGAAGAGCTAACGATCCTAATTTGATTTTAAGATTGATGAGGCATATTTTAGATGTCATTTTATTAAAGGTAAAAATCACTACTAACTTGGAAAACGTTGAATTTTTAAAGAGTGTTCCGATATTTTCTGAACTAAGTAACGACACTCTTACCAAACTTGCCAAATCAGCTTCAATCCAGAGCTTTTCGAAAGATTCAATAATCTTGTCAGAAATGGAAGCTGGCTCAGCACTGTTTATAATAATTTCTGGTAAAGTAAAAATTTCAAGAATCAGTTCTGATGAAGATGATAAAGAAGTTATTCTTTCTATTTTAAATCCAGCTGACTTTTTTGGTGAAATGGCTTTGCTCGATGGATTGACACGATCTGCCACAGCAACTGCAATGGAAGATTCTAAGATTTTCTTAATTCAGAGAAATGATTTTCTGGAATTGCTGAGAACACATCCTGAAGTTTCTATTTCTCTTTTACAGGAATTAACTCAGCGATTAAGAGCTGCAGGAATGAAAATAAAAGCTCTTTCACTGAAAGATGCTGAAGGAAAAGTTGCTACGGTTTTACTTCAGCTTGCTGATGATATTGGTAAGATTAAAAATGGAATTGTTGAAATTGAAAAATTACCATATCAGCATGAACTTGCAAATATGGCCGGTACATCAAGAGAAACTATTTCACGTACGCTCCATTCTTTTGCAAAGAAAGGATTAGTAGAGCTTGAGGGTTCTAAATTACGTATTGTAAGTTATGAGAAATTTAAAGAGTTGTATAAATAGTCCGATCTTTTCCGATGAAACATAAATCCGATTTACACACACATACTGTTTACTCAGACGGTTATTACAAACCAGAAAAATTAATTAATAAAGTGCAGACTTTAGGAATTGATACTCTGAGCATCACAGATCACGACAGCGTGAATGCTGTCTTGGAAGCTGCTGAGTATGCTGAAAAATTTGGAATTGAGATAATACCCGGTGTAGAGATCAGCACAGATATACGCGATACGGAAGTTCATATACTTGGATATTTTATTGACCCCAATAATAAGGAACTGGAACACTATCTTAGTTTTTTCCGTGAAGAAAGATACAAGAGAGCAATACGAATAGTTAAAAAATTAAATATACTCGGATTGAATATTTCATTAGATGATGTTCTGGTTTTTGCAAAAGAAGCAGCAATCGGCAGACCTCATATAGCACAGGCACTTCTGGTAAAAGGTCAGGTCAAATCTTTCTTCGAAGCATTCTATAAATATCTTGGCAACCATGCACCCGCTTACGAACGCAAAGTACATTTATCACCTCAAAGCGCTTTTAAAATTATTAATGATGCCGGTGGACTTTCTTTCATTGCTCATCCCGGGAATATGCCGGAGATTCTGATAAAAGAATTGATAGATGCCGGTGTTGACGGAATAGAAGTAATACATCCATCTCATTCACCCGAACAGGTTAAATTTTACAGGGGAATTGTAAATGAATATTTCCTTCTTGAATCAGGGGGTTCAGATTTTCATGGCGGTAAAAGAGAAGATGATGAAAATCTTGGGAAATACTTTACATCTGCTACCGTTGTGGATGCAATGAGAAGAAGGCTGATGAAAAATTCAGCCTGATTCAGGACCGATTTTTTAGACTTTCAATCCCCATTTATTTTTATAATTTTTCATCATATTTAAATTAAAGTTAAAAGTACGGTTGACAACTTTTTTACAGTTAACATATAACCAGGAAAAAGTAAAATGAGATTCTTTTTTATTTTGTCGATCGTATCACTCTTCACATTTGATTCCCTCTCTCAGCAATTTATCAACTGGAAAAATTATACTGCAATGAAAATTGTTCAGGATGTTATGATCACTAATAACGGATTCTGGTGTGCTACAACCGGAGGTGCTTTCAACTATTCATTGGTGGAAGATGAATTTATAACTCTTCACAAGTCTGATGGATTGAGAGGAAGCTCGATTGCCTCAGTTACGCTTGATAAACAGGGAAGAATCTGGTTCGGAAGTTCAGATGGTATAATAGACATATTCGACCCAACCGATAATAGTCTGAATTATATGCTGGATATTTTTAATTCCAATCAAATAAATAAAAGAATAAATGACCTGACTGCAATTGCTGATACAATAATTGTCTCATCCGATTTCGGAGTTTCACTAATAGATCCGGATAATTTTCTTTTCTACGATACATTTTTCAAGTTCGGAACATTTCCCTCGAACACAAAAGTTAATTACACATTGAGAACCGGTTTGTTCTATGTGTGCACAGATGAAGGAATTGCTTTTCAAAAACCGGGCGCAATAAATCTTTCAGCTCCTGAATCCTGGAATGTTTACTCAAGTGTGGATGGATTACCGTCTGATAAAACTTTAAAGGTTGCAAGGTTTCAAAACAACTTTATTGTCAGCACAGACAATGGATTCTCTCAATTCATAAACGATGTGTGGAGTAATTTTATAACCGAATTATCCAGCACAAGCATTGATGACTTCAAGGTGATTGGAGATTCGATAATTATTCTTTCTGAGAATAAAATTTATATCTACTATAATTCGGTTCTTAACGAAATTTATAGTTCAACAATAGACCTAACGAAAATTGAACTTATTTCGAATAATGAAATAATTTGTGCGAGCACAGACGGAGCTCTCCATTTAAATTCCCAATTACCCGGTGAATTTCTTTCACCAAATGCTCCACCAGTCAACCAGTTTCCTAGTATGAGTGTGGATGAAAACAACACACTTTGGTCTGCAAGCGGAAAAGACAATCGCGGTGTTGGCTATTATGAATATGATGGTGAGTCGTGGGAAATTTTTAATACCGGAAATACACCTGTATTACCTGATGATGATGTTTATTATTCTAATTCTTTAGGTAATTCAACTTACCTTGGAACCTGGGGTTACGGATTTCTCGAAGTTAATGGTGACAACAAAAAACTTTTTAATTCAGGTAATACGGGAATGCAGGGCATTCCTGCGAACCCTAATTTTCTTGTCATAACAGGTTTTGGAAAAGATTCACGCAGCAACCTTTGGGTTTTAAACTATTGGGCATCTGACCGGAAAACTTTATCTATGAGAACTCCTGATTCTTCCTGGTATCATTTTTTAATTCCTGCAGCACCAAGTAATTCTATCGAAGGATTTTATAACCTGTCCATTGACCCATACGATACAAAATGGTTTAGTTGCGCTAGTGCTTCAAGGCTTGGAATATTTTATTTGAATGAGAATAAGACTTATGAAGACCCAACTGATGATAGATCAGATTTTCTTTCAACCAGTGATGGATTAAACACAACTGAAATCCTAGATGTTGTGGTTGACAGAAGAGGTGATGTCTGGGTTGCAACAAGTCTTGGAGTAAATGTAATTACCAATACAAGCACTATTCCTACTTCAGGAAGTTCTTCACTCAGGATATCAAATATTTTTGTGCTGCGTCAGCAATCAGTTAATGCAATAGCCGTTGATCCTTTAAATCAGAAATGGATTGGTACTAATGAAGGATTATTGTTAGTTAATTCCGACGGCTCAAGATTGCTGAATACTTTTACAACTCAGAACAGTGCTTTGCTTTCAAACCAGATAACTAGTATCGCAATAGATGAAAATAATGGTATTGTTTATGTCGGAACCGATGTTGGATTAACTTCATTTGAAACTCCGTTCATAAAACCTGTTGAACGTTTTGATGAACTGTTCGTTTACCCAAATCCATTCAGCATAAATAGTAATGATAATCTTTTAATTATCGATGGCTTGATCAGGGATTCAGAAATAAAAATACTTACGATAAGCGGAACACTTGTTACACAATTTCCATCGCCCGGCGGAAGAACGGCATACTGGGATGGAAAAGATGATCAGGGTAAACTTGTAAGTACCGGTGTTTATCTAATTGTTGCTTTTGACCAGGAAGGAAACAGCGTTGTAACAGGAAAAGTTGCTGTCTTCAGGGAATAATTCCTTTTAACTTTTTATGATTGACCTTTCTAATATTTCACTTCAATTCTCCGGTGAATATCTTTTTAAAGATGTGAACTTCAAAATAAATTCCGGTGACAGATTTGCACTTGTTGGTTCAAACGGAAGCGGAAAATCTTCACTGCTAAAAATGATCAGCGGAACTCTCGAGCCTGAATCAGGAAAAATCCAAAGACAAAAAAGAATTTCGATTGGCTATCTGCCTCAAGAACAAGTAGTTCACACCGGTAAAACATTGATAGATGAAGCTTCATCCGCTTTGGAAGATATTCAACACTTGCTTCGAAAGCAGAATGAAATAACTGATAATCT
>JANWIS010000201.1 GCA_025449775.1 Ignavibacteriaceae bacterium | reverse complement strand
TAAAATCCAGAATAATTGTACAAAATAATTCCAATTCTATTAATTATTTGTTTTTTGATTTCACTTGGCATCAGTGAGATATCTGCGCAAAATTCTGACTCATCTGATTCGAATGGAATTAACTGGTATGCTTACCCACTAATTTTTTACACCCCTGAAACAAATTTGGCTTTAGGCGGATTTACAATATTTCTTTTCCGGCTTTCAGATAAAATTAATTCAAAACCTTCCAACGTAAGATTGCTTGCATATTATACTTTAAACAACCAATTCAGTGTTGCAGTCAAACCCGATATCTATTTTAACGAAGACAAATTTCTTCTTGAAGCAGATGTTGCTTATTCAAAATTAGTTGATAAATACTATAGTGTCGGGAATAATACCCCAGAGATTAGTGAGCCTGAATACGACTCAAGAAATGTTGCATTGCAAGTGCAATTGCAATATGAAATTTTTAAGCACCTGAGAACAGGATTAAACTATGAATTCAGAGATGCAAAAATAACAGATACAAGAAAAAACCCATACTTGCTTTCCGGAAGTGTTAATGGTGTTGATGGCGGAACAAGCTCGGGACTAGGATTTTCCATGAGATATGATTCAAGGGATAATATTTTCTATCCATCCGTTGGTGGATTTTATGAACTAGGTTTTGTTTTTTTTGATGATTTTTTTGGAAGCAATTTTGAATACACAAAAGCTGTTCTTGACTTGAGAAGATTCTTTAAAATTTCAGACAGCCAGGTGTTTGCATATCAATTTTATTACAACTTTATCAACGGCTCAGCTCCGTTTTATGAAGTTCCCCCGCTTGGCGGAGAAGATTTGATGAGAGGTTATTTTACCGGCAGATACAGAGATGATAATTATTTTGCTACTCAAATTGAATACCGCTGGAGATTCTGGTGGCGTTTCGGACTCGCTGCATTTATTGGTATTGGAGATGTTGCACCTGAAATTTCAAAATTCAAATTGAATGAATTAAAATATTCGTACGGCGGCGGCGTTCGATTCAGAATAGATGAAGCTGAATTAATTGATCTCAGACTTGATTTTGCTTTTGGAAAAAGTAATTCAGAATTTTATTTGAGTTACAACCAGGCGTTTTAAATTAATAGATCAAGGAAAATGAAATTATTTTTTAACAACTATTAAAATCTTAAAGTAAGAGCTGCTACAATATTCTGGCTGATAATTTCCTGGTAGATCTGAGGAATGCTCGAGCCATAATCTCTGCTAATCTGGTCCCAGAATCCATAAACGTAAGCGACATTAAATTCCATTGCACCTTCACCCGATTTTATTCCTAGTCCGGCAGTTAAAAATTTTCTGTCAAATTCTGTTGGTGTTTCAGCAATTGGATCGGTGATATACATTGCTCCGGCTCTTGCACTTAAACCTGTGAAAGGCAGTCTGAACTCTGCACCAATTTTAACATTAAACGTTTGTGTATAAGTATCTATAATTTCTTTGTTCAATCCTGATCTTTGCGGAACATCAAGTCCATCGGAAAATTTCATTTGAGTATAATCGATGTATGTTATTTCGGCAGCACCGGTCATAATCCAGAGGTTTACATCAGCAGCAACTGTGAATTCATATGGTGATTGGATAGTATATGCATTACTAATTACAGTGTCGACTTCTACAATATTACTTGTTGCAAATGTGCTTGTTCCTGAAAAATAGTGATCTTCAGTAATCGAAAAAACAGTTGGGGTTTTAACAGAGCCGCCGATACCAATAAAATTAAAAAATCTGTACAACACACCTATCCGGAAATCAAATCCATTGAATACCCAATCATTAATATCATTAACATAGAAAGACTGAAATCCGGCAGTTAACGGATCACTTTCAATTGTCCGGAGTGTATCTGCATAATTATTTTGTGCATCAGATTCTGTAAATTCACCATCACGTAAATAGTTTCCGACATTATAATTAAAGCTTGCACCAAAAAAGATATTAGAAGCAAGCTCATAAGCCATTCCAAATGACCAATGATTAATTCCACCTTCCTCAAGTACATAGCCATCCTGGGTAAGCTGACCGCTAAAAATTGTCCTGTCTCCTAAGTATTCATTACTTCCCGGATCAAAAAAAGGATAGCTCAGCAAAAGTTCTCGTGGAAGGTAACTATTAATAGAAGTAAGATCCTGGATCAGAGAATTATTTGAGGAGTTAAATCCGGTGAACTTTAATACCCTGTTAAAATCCTTTGACCGGTTATAACCAATCGATAATACAAAATTGTTGGCGGCTGTATCGCTTGCAAGCGGGATAATAATTCCAGCCTGGTTGAGAACAGTTTCTGTTCTTTTAGCAACAAATGAATCAGCAAGAAATGTTGCATCGTTGTTATACAAGTTTGTAGCAATAGTTGTATTTATTGTAAACTTTCTGGCTAAACCAAGAGATGCCGGATTAAGTAGTGTTGCAGTATATGTATCATTAATAACTGAATGAGCATTGCCCATGCTTAATGCTTTTGCATCATAAATCTGACCACTGATTGAAAGCCGAAGCGGATCTGTAATGTTTGGACTAAAATAATCTTGTGCGTTTGTTAGAACAGAAAAGCCAAATTGTAGAAGAACGATCAACAAGAAAAGAAAGGATCTTTTGAGCATCAATTATTCCGGATTGTGACTTAAGAACGTTTAGTTTCATTGTAAAGATATAGTTAATTAACCAAACGGAAAACGGTAAAAATTTGTAGGCTTTTTATCAATTAGCAGGAATTTTTACGGTATTATTAGCAGCCTATCTAAGCAAAATCATCTTCTTTATTTCGATGAAATTCGCTTCCGGATTTTCGGCTACAAATCTGTAAATATAAACTCCGCTCGTTAAATCTTTTGAATTAAATTTTACTTCATAAGTCCCCATCTCTCTTGTATCATTCACTAGTGTTATGATTTCTGCACCTGAAATATCAAACACTTTTATTTCGACCTTACTTTTCACTGGTAACTGGAATTTAATCCGTGTTTCTGAATTAAAAGGATTTGGATAATTCTGAAAGAGCGTAAAATCATAAGGAATAATTTCTACTTCGACAGCTTCGGAATGTTCATACTGTCCGTCAGTATCAATTTGTTTTAGTCTGTATTTAAACCTGCTTCCTCCGTTAGCGTTATTATCAGTGAACGAATATGATTTTGGTGAATTGCTGTTTCCAGATCCTGCAACAAAACCGATCTTCTGCCATCCTGTTTCATTTGCATTTCTTTCAACATCAAATCCGTAATTGTTCACTTCAGTTTTTGTAGTCCAGTTTAATTCTACTTTTTCCTGTACGACTTTCGCGTTGAATGAACTTAGTTCGACCGGTACTGGGATCTCTCTCCACACGATCCCAGTTGTATCTTTGCCAGGATTAATTAAATTTCCGGCTTTATCATAAACATTTGACACTGTTACAGTATACCATTTATATAACTGCGGCTGACTAACACGAACAATCGCCGTAGAAGTATCAACCAGTTGTACATTTAGAGTTACTAATCCTTGTGTCCAAATAAAATTATTCGGATTTTTAAAACCGGTTGTATCCATCCATTCGTTAAAGTTGATTTTAACTAAATAGTTCCCTGTTTGTGCCCTCGATAAATCGAATTGTGAGATAAAAAAAATAAAAAGCGCAGAAATAAATAATCGTACCATGATGAATTCTCCTTTCACAATTTTTATTTGTGAGTAGATTTTTCATACGGATAGATTGGCTTTATTTAAAATAGTTTTTAGACGACCGTTTCCAACCACACCATTTGGGATTTAATATATATAGACAAGTTAGATGCCGAAAGGGAAAAATTTAATTTGGCTTTCAAATCAATGGGATGCAGCTTAACAACGTCAAAAATGTTCGACAGATATTTCGTAAATCATTTTTCTTTCGCTCAAAAACTTTGTTTTGAAAATTAAATTCATCAATGATGGGTAGAATTAATTGCCCTGGTTTGTTGAATCAGGATAAGGAGTGTAAAAAACTGTACCGGACAAGGAATAATCCTCAGAATTACTAATAGGAAATTATTTTCGCAGCTTTACTCTTACAAGTTTGATTAAGCCAGGTAAAATGGATAAAAAGATTATTCCAAGAATTACGATTGAAAAATTATTCTGAACAACAGTAATATTTCCAAAAAAGTAACCGCCGTATATGAACAGCACACACCATAAAACTCCACCGGCAATATTATAAATCAGAAATTTTGAATAAGACATTGTACCAATTCCTGCAACAAAAGGTGCGAATGTTCTTATTATAGGAATGAAACGAGCGATAACAATAGTTAATCCTCCGTGCTTCTCATAAAATGATTTTGTCTTTTCTAAATATTCCTGTTTAAAAAGTTTTGTGTTTTTCTGGAATGCCTTCGGTCCGATATAATTTCCAATCCAGTAATTAACGGTATCTCCGAGAATAGCTGCTATTGATAAAAGGATTGTAAGCAGATGAACATCGAAAGAACCTTTTGCAGCAAATGTTCCGGCTGCAAATAATAGCGAATCACCCGGAAGAAGCGGCATAAAAACTAAACCGGTTTCGGCAAATATTACAAGAAATAAAATTATGTATGTAAATGTTCCATAACTTATTATCAGTTCATGCAGATGAACATCGAGGTGAAGGAACAGGTCTATCAGATAATTAATAAATTCCAATTATCATCCGATCAAATATTTTCTAAATAGTTCAGATCTTTGCCGTAAGTTTCTTCAAGTTTGCTTAGTGCAATATAAGCCAGAGTAAGGCAGATAGCTGCAATAATTAATGCGGAATAAATCATACCGAAATATTCTCTGAGAAATTCGAAAGAAATTGTTATCGGCACAACCGTGCCTCTTATAAAATTAGGGACTGTTGTGGTTACAGTTGATCGCAGGTTTGTTCCGAATTGTTCAGTTGCTGTGGTTACAAAAATTACCCAGTATCCAACTGAAATCCCAAGCATTATACAGATTGAATAAAACATGAAAAGCGATATCCCTTGTACAAATAAATAAATAATAATAAATGCTGCAGTCATACTGATAAATATCAGGAAAACCTTTTTTCTGCTTTTGATAAATTGACTGAGGAAACCGCTAGCTAAGTCACCAATTATCAATCCAATATAAGCAAACATTATAGATTTACTTGCTTCAACACTGCCTTTGATCCCGAGAACTTTTCCAAACTCAGGAGAAAATGTAATTAATACACCTATCACAAACCAAAGCGGCATGCCGACAAGGATACAATTCATATATCTGAAAAATCTATCTTTTGATGTGAAGAGAGAAAGGAATTTTCCCTTTCCAACATTCAGTTCTTTCACATTTTTATAAATACCGGATTCAAACATTTTTATTCTCATAATCAGTAATAAAAATCCCAGAACTCCGCCAATTATGTATGCAATTTTCCAGTTGAAAAGATCTCCAACAATTGCTGCAGCAATTGCACCGCTTACTCCGATTGATGCAACAATAGCAGTTGCATAACCTCTTTTTTCTTTCGGTACTACTTCACTCACTAATGTTATTGCTGCACCAAGTTCACCGGCAAGCCCAACGCCAGCAATAAGTCTCAATACAGCATAAGCTTCGGTAGATGTAACGAATGCATTTAAAAAAGTAGCAACCGAATAAAGAAATATAGAACCGAAGAGAACCGACAGTCGACCTCTTTTATCTCCGAGTATTCCCCAAAGGATTCCGCCAATCAGCATTCCTCCCATTTGCATATTAAGAAGAAACACACCTGTAGTTATCAATCCTTCGCCCGAAATTCCCAGATCCTTTAAACTTGCTACTCTGACTATACCAAACAGTATCAAATCATAAATATCAACGAAGTAACCAAGTGAAGATACAATTACGGTTGTGTTAAAAAGATTTTTTGAAAAGCCGATCTGTTTTTCTACCATCCGAAGCGAAGTATTATTGATGAATTTATTTTTTGATGGAATAACTTAAAGAACTTATAAAATATTATATTTAACTGGTGCGAAAGTTATAGATTTATAAGAATTAATACACTCAAAAATATTTTAAATCTCAAATGAAACTGCATTCAAAAATTCTAATAGGATTGTTTACAGGTATTGCACTCGGTTTGATGTGCAATTTGTTGATATATGATAAAGATCTTATAAAATGGATAGTAAACTATATATCATACCCGGTTGGACAGATTTTTTTACGGATGATCTTCATGATAGTCGTCCCACTAATTTTTGTTGCAATTGTTCTTGGTGTAGCAGATTTCAGAGATATTAATAAGATCGGACGTATCGGCGGAAAAGTTATATTATTTACGATAGTCATCACAACGGTTTCTGTGTTGATCGGAATTATTTTAGTGAATCTAATCGAGCCCGGAAAGCAGATTGCCGAAGCAGATAAGATTTCACTTATCAATGCTATTACCGGGAGTGAATCAGTTACAGGAATTGTTAAAACTGCAAAAGAGTCGAAAGATTTTATACAGATTATTATTGATATTATTCCAAGGAATCCATTTGCAGAAGTTGTTTATGCATTTGATCCAAATTATCGTGGCGGAGGTTTGCTCTCCTTAATGTTTTTCGCTTTGGTATTCGGAGTTGCGATGTCTTTAGTAAAACCTGAAAGAACTGAAGTGTTGACTAAGTCACTTCAGGGTGTTTATGATATCC
>JANWIS010000200.1 GCA_025449775.1 Ignavibacteriaceae bacterium | reverse complement strand
TATCAATGTTAAGAAAATTATACAGCCGTATGCTTCTTTTGGAGGTAAAGTCACAGAGCCGGATAGTTCTTTATACATGCGAAGCAGTGAAAGGTTACGCCATAAAAACAGAGCCATCACTACCTGGGATTATGAGAGAATTGTTTTGGAAGAGTTTCCGGAAGTTTTCCGATTGAAAGCCTTAAACCATTACCGATACGATACTAAAATATCCAATGTTTCTGCGGGTTATGTAACCTTAATCCCTATTGCCAAATCGTCTAATTCGGATAACATCAGCTGGAAACCGCTTCTGAGCCTAAATAAAATGCTTCTGATTAAGGAACGTTTGGGTAAAATTGCTTCGCCACATGCCAGAATCAATGTTAAGCCTCCAAAATTGGAAAAAGTAAAAATCAAGTTTAAAGTAAAATTCCATCATCAGGAAGGAATGGATACCCGACTGTACATTGCCGAATTAATCAATACCATTAATGTGTATTTGAGTCCATGGGCTTATGACCAGACGGAGGTGAATTTTGCGAATGAGATCGAATTCTCCTCCATCATTCAACTCATAGACAATCAGTCGTATGTGGATTATATAACCGATTTTAAAGTAAGCCAATATATTTTAAATGAAAACAATGAAATAGTAGGCGGAGCTATACAAAACTTAAATAAAATCACGCCCCAAACCGATTTCACTTTGTTTATTCCTAATGAATCTCATCAGGTAAAAGAAATAAAATAGATAATTATGCTGACGGAATACTATATTGAAAAAGACCGAAAATTACTTCCTTCACAAGATTTTCAATTCTTGCTTAAAGAGGGATTGAAATATATTGAAAAGTTAGGATCTCAATTTTGGACAGATTATAACCCGCACGATCCCGGAATAACTATTCTGGATGTTTTGTGCTACGCCATAACTGAATTAGGGTATAGAGCAGATTTTGACATCAAAGACATTTTAACCAATAAGGATGGTGTCATTCAGAACAACACTTTTTTCTCGGCGGCTTCCATTTTCACCAATGCACCGTTAACGGAAATAGATTACAGAAAACTACTCATCGATATTGAAGGCGTTTCTAATGCTTGGGTATTGGCTGCTAAAAAGACTATCGGGCCAGATGGTTATTTAGTGCCTAATGATAATGAAGCGGATTTATACATCAATAAATTAGAAGATAAGTTAAGCTTAAAAAACATCAATAAACAGAATGTCCTTCTGCCAAAATTAGTACTAAGAGGATTAAGCAAAGTAAAAATTGAATTGGATGAAGATCCTATTTTGGGAGATCTGAACACTTTGGTATTAGAACATGCGTTTTGGAAAAACAACCGGTGGGTAAGTCTTAAAATCGTTCCCCAATTTACCAACTGGAACCATCCGGACGCACAGTTGTTCAAAAAAATGAACAAGCCGTCAAAGATTACCATAGATAGTGTTAAGAAAGTTCAGGGTATCGTTTACCTGATTGTGAACCGATATTCTAAACCAACAGATTCGCTGCATTTCAGGATTTTTGTGGAAGATGCTTCCGAGATTGATGTGGCTTTAGATCACTTCGATAATGAGCAAAATGTATGTGAAATCATTTCCTTATTTGAGAAGAAAAAAGACAAGATACAGGCCATTTTTTCAACCATCCAAATCAAGTTACATCAAAACAGGAATCTTACAGAAGATTATTTGTGTACCGAAATCGTCGAAAAAGTTGAAATTGGGATTTGTGCCGATATTGAAATTGAACCCGGCGCAGATTCGATAGAAGTGATGAGCCAGATTCAGATTGCAATTGATAAGATTATAAGCCCGAAGATTAATTTTTACACGCTTTCTCAATTGGTTAATGAAGGCTATCATTCGGAGGATATTTTTCTTGGCCCTCGATTAACTCATGGGTTTTTAAAGGATGAAGAAATTGAAAAAGCACAGTTGGCCAAAGAAATCCACGCTTCAGATATCATTGCGGTTTTAATGGAGGTGAAAGGCGTAAAATCAGTCAAAAACTTCTTAATGACGGCTTACAATTCTTTAGGAAAACCTATTGTAAATGCCAGCAATAAGAGTTGGGTTTTAGAACTTTCAGGTGATGTTAAGCCGGTATTTGACGCTAAAAAATCGAAACTTTTACTGTTCCAGAAGAACATTCCATTCTTACTTACAGAAAACCAATTAATGTTGGTGGAGCAAAAAGTAATCATGTACAAAACCCAGTTTAATCAAAAGAAACTGCAAAACAGCAAGAATGATTTTGAGATGGAAAACGGGGACTATTTTGAACTAAAAAATTATTACAGCATTCAGGATGAATTTCCGGCCAATTACGGCTTAGGGAAGAATTATGTTTCCGAAAAAGATACCGATCTCAGAAAATCTCAGGTCAAGCAACTGAAAGGCTACCTGTATTTTTATGAACAGATTATAGCCGATTTTTTCAGCCAACTTTATAATGCCAAAGACCTTTTCGATACCAAGCCTTTAGACCAGACGTACTTTCCTGTTTTTCTTGAAAAAAACGACTTAACAGGAAAAGAATTTTATTCCAAAAAACTGTATTCGAGTCTACTGGAAGCTAAATTGTTAGACGGAGAATCCTTGAACGATGCTTCATTGTACGAAACGAAAGCACAGTTTTACGATCGTAGAAACAGGGTTTTGGATCATTTAATTGCCCGATTTTCAGAAAGTTTCAATGACTATGTTTTCATGATGTATCGGGTGTCTCATGATACGATGGGAATGGGCGGATTGTCATTTGATTATGAAGACTTAATCGAAGACAAGCAAAAGTTCATCAATGCTTATCCGGAAATAAGCAGTAACAGGGGTTTGGGAATAGATTATCTGAACGCCGAATTTGTTTCGCAATCACTGCAGTTTAATCCCTTTTGGAAAACAGACCATAGAGGAGGATATGAGAAACGCGTGGCTAAATTATTAGGAATTAATGCTATTTCGTTACGGGATATCGTTACCGAAGATTCTCCGCAAACACAATGGACAGTAGAAACAGAAACTGAAGATTTCCTTTTCAAAATTGTTTCTCCGGCAGTCAATTTACAGGAAAATTGGGATTGGGCGCAACTGCATTTTCTAGATCAGAATTTATATAAGATTGATAACATTGGTAGTGATTTTTACCTCTATCTGGTAGATGACACAAAAAAAATAGCTAGACTGTACAAGAAATTTACCAATGAGATTGAAGCTTATGCCTATCTGCAAAAAATGATAAAAGTACTCAATATCTATTATGAGAATTTTTACTGTTTGGAGCATATTCTGTTGAGACCATTTAAAAACAGTGTTTTTGCTGACGACGATTTACTGACGGTTTGCCTGAACGATGAATGTGATGATGAAGCCAATAATGATCCGTATTCATTTAAGGCGACCATCGTTTTGCCAGGATATCTTTCCCGTTTTAAAAGCTTGATTTTTAGAAAATATGCCGAAAAAATATTCAGACAAGAAGTTCCGGCGCATGTCTTATTGAAGATATGCTGGGTAAATGCATCGGACATGCTCGGGTTTCAGACAAAATATAAGAATTGGCTTGAAAACTACAGGTATTACAGATTGCAGTTTTGCGAAAATACCGTAACACCAAGCGCCGAATTAGCATATAAAAATTCATTGCATGAGCTCGTTGTAGCATTAAAAGAGCTCAACAATATTTATCCTGAAGGGAATTTATACGATTGCCAGTTAAGTGAATCAAACAACCCTATCATTTTAGGAAATACATCATTAGGAACTTTATAAAAATATATCATGGAAGCATATAACACACCTATTTATCCGGTTTTTGAAGCGGATCAGGTTTTAAGCCAAAAAGAGCTCAATCTTGTTGTGAGCCACTTAGAGGAACAAGATCGTATTACCCGAAAAAATCTTACCGGATTAGGAATTGTTTGCGGATTAGAACTTTCTTTTCCCACTTCTAACACTGTTAAAATTGCATGTGGAACAGCAGTTACGTCTTTAGGTTATCAAATTAACTGGAAAGAAAAAATATTTTCCCATTATCATGATTTTGAAATATCAGAACAGTTTTTACATGCAGATTATATCCGTGAACCGTATTTAAACAACATTTTTAAATATGCGGCGCAATATGAACCTATAAAAAACTGTCCTGAATTACTGGAGTCGGATTCGAATGTGATCAACAAGAAGCCTATTCCTGCCAATTTCTTTAATGATAAAGTGGTTATTTTATTTTTGGAAGTTACCCTAATTGATCAAAAAAATTGTGTGACGACCAATTGCGATGATAAAGGAAAAAGAATGGAGTTTAACCTTAGACCACTAGTTATTCCTATCAGTGAATTCACCAAAGGGTTGATGCAGGAAAATAAACCGGCTGAAATTTATGCGAAGCTGACTTTTCCGAGATATAATGTTCCTTTTACCAATATTATTACAGGCACACAGGTTTTAGACGGTTTTAAAAAAGTATATAATGATGTTTCGGTAATAGGGATATCAAACGCTATTGATAATGTATATGAAGATTATAAAAATAGCCTAACACCACAAAGCAGCCTGTCGGTTTTGGATAACAGCAAAGCTAAAATCGAATCGATTGTCAATATCCATAAAGCAAGCACCAATGTTCAATATGTTTGGGATTGGATTTCCGATATTGTTCAGGCGTATAACGAGATAATTGCTTTCAGGGAAATTTATCCTACGATGTGCTGTATTAACGAAGGACTGTTTCCGTTTCATGTAGTTTTAGGAGGAACTTCGGATTTTGCCAATACATTCAGAACACCTTTTATCCGTACTTTAAACGCAACCAAAAAAGAAGAAAAGAAATTAAAAAAACTAACACTCCTTTTCGAAAGATTGGCTCATATTCTTAATTCTTTTGACATTCAAAAAAACAGTAAAATAAAAATCACACCTTCTTCTTACGGTGATGTCGCTCTATCTGAAAAAGCAATTCCGTTTTATTACAACAATATTTTGGATTTGAATAAAAAATGGAATCCGGAACTCACGGATAAAAGCCTGAATGATACCATTCTTTCCTATCATTCCGATATAATTAATTATACCAATAAGCTTGCCGTACAGAAACCATTGCTGTTTGACATTGAACCTTATAATTTCTTTAGGATTGAAGGTCATTTAGGGATGAACTATAAAAAAGCGATAAAAGACCTTAATCTTATCAAAAACAGTTATGGACTTCCTTTTAAAATAACGGCATTGAATGCGGTTGATTTTATGGGGAAAGATGTTGATATTTTAAAGTTTGAAGGACGTTGGGACGATTTGGAAACCGATTATGACCTGGCTCGAAAAAGAGTCTACAACATTACCGAATTTGTCATCAAATGGATGGATTTGAGAAGAAATGTGCTGGCAGACAATAACATTATGTCCAAACAGAATATTGATAATTTCAAAAATATTCTAGCGCAGTTAAAGAATCTGCTGACGAATGATCTGAAAGAATTTCTACCGAATTATAAATCTTTTTACGAAATATTCAAACAGATGAACCATGTGTTTTTATTCCACAGATGGTGCATCCAGTTGTTCAATCCGAATCTGACGACACTTGCGGAAGATTTAATAGACAGAATGGACGACATTAATGAATTGTTCTTAGAAGATCCATTTACTGTCATATATGAAGAAGCAAACATCAGATGGCAAAAAACTTATAAAGATGTATTCTTCTCTACATTCTTAAAGAAACATCCGGGATTAGAACACAAAGCCGGTGTAACTAAAGGAGGGACTTTTGTATTGGTATATGTAGATACTTCAATATTCAAAGCTCCGGCGCCGCCATTATTCCATGCGAATCTGCTGGCTGCAGTCACGGCCTATAAGGATAATATTAACATCGACGCCAGCGTAAAAGCGGATTTGATTAAAAGCGTAAAATTCACCGATTATAAATCGCAGTTAAAAGCAAAACCAGAACTTTCTTCGGTAAATAAATGCAAAGACGAAGCAGATAATATTAAAAACGATTTGTTACAAATCGCCCAGTATAATATGGATGCCAATTATACAGTGGAGATGAGCGGCTATATCCTTGAAAATTTAAAAGATGTTTTGCAGTATGAAGTCAGTGCCGCTCCACAGGTTCCTTTCCAGCAGATGATTATTGCCGATTTCTTCCTGCCTTATGTATGCTGTA
>JANWIS010000199.1 GCA_025449775.1 Ignavibacteriaceae bacterium | reverse complement strand
ACAACAACTGAACCAAAGTATTACACATATACTGATAGAACAGTTGAAACAGGAAAATATTTCTACAGACTAAAACAGATTGACTTTGACGGAAGATATGAATACTCACCGGAAATTGAGATCGATGTTAATGGAGTTCTATCCTTTAATCTCGAACAAAATTATCCTAACCCATTCAACCCATCAACAAGCATTAAATACAGTGTTCCGGAAGCCGGAAACATCAGACTTTCAGTATTTAATATTGTAGGTGAAGAAGTTGCAGTACTGGTTGATGGATTCAGCCAGTCAGGATTCTTCGAAGTGTCATTTGATGCTTCCAACCTGCCAAGTGGTGTTTATTTATATAAATTACAATCAGAAAATTCAGTTCAGTTAAAGAAAATGGTTTTACTCAAGTAATTTCTTTTTCATCTGATTAACTATTAAGAGCCCCTGCTACGGGGCTCTTTTTGTTTACAGCTTATGTATTTTGATTAAAATAATAATTTATTAAATTATTAAAGCATATTATCTGTTCAATAGGAAAAAAGCATTTTTCACTTAATTAACTCAATACATTAATTAAAAACAGGAGTATCTATGAACAAGATTCTACTCTCAATCTCGTTGATCTTTTCTTTTTCCATTCTTACTTCCGCTCAACAAACAGTTTTCTCCGATGATTTTGAAAGTTACCTTGCTGGTCAGCAATTAGCTTGTCAGAATCCAACGGATTGGACAACATGGACAAGTGCACCTTGCGGTGGTGAAGATGCAATGATTTCTACCGCTCAAGCTCTTAGTGGAACTAAATCATTTGTTGTTGTACCGGTAAATGATCTTGTAAAACCATTGAATGACATCTCATCTGGTAAATGGGAAATGAGATGGTCAATGTATTTGCCCACTGGACGAGCAGCATACTTTAATACACTTTCTATTTTTGCTGCGGGTACTTCAGAATGGGCAATGCAAGCCTATCTTAATGTTGGTGGAACAGGTACGCTTGATGCAGGAGCTACAAGTGCTGCAACATTTAGTTATCCGTACAACACATGGTTCCCGGTTTCAGTCATTGTTGATATAGATAATGATCTGGCTGAATTCTGGCTTAACAATGTGTTGATTTATACCTGGCAGTACACTTTGGGAACTTTCGGTGCTGGCTGTTTGCCAATAATAGATGCAAATGATTTTTATGGTCCAACACAAACAGCATCTGATGAAGCATATTATGATGATTATCAATTAATTGATTTACTCTTTATCCCTGTTGAACTGACTTCATTTTCTGCTTCAGTAACTGGCTTGGGTGATGTAGTTCTAAACTGGTCAACTGCAACAGAAACAAATAACCATATGTTTGAAATTGAAAGAAGAGCTGAGACAGGTGAATATTTTACAATCGGATTTGTGAACGGTGCCGGAACAACAACCGAACCTCAGAATTATGTTTATACAGACAGAACAGTTGAAACAGGAAAATATTTCTACAGACTGAAGCAAATGGATTTTGACGGCAGGTATGAATATTCTGATGAAGTTGAAATTGATGTTAATGGTCCTTTGTCATTCAACCTCGAACAAAATTATCCGAATCCATTTAACCCTTCAACGAACATAAAGTACAGTGTTGCTGAATCGGGTCACATCACACTTTCTGTTTATAATACAGTTGGAGAAGAAGTTGCAATTTTAGTTGATGGTTTTAAAGAATCAGGATTCTTTGAAGTAGCATTTGATGCTACTAATTTGCCAAGCGGAGTTTATCTATATAGACTTCAATCAGAAAATTCCGTTCAACTAAAGAAGATGATGTTACTTAAATAATCATTATCTTCAATTAACTTTTTAATGAGCCGCAATGTTGCGGCTCTTTTATTTTTTACCTTTATTTGACCTGAAAGAGTACGCATAGTATATTTGTTCCCCATATTCGCAGTCATAATTGCAACGGAATATATTGCGGGAATAGCTCAGTTGGTAGAGCGCAACCTTGCCAAGGTTGAAGTCGCGGGTTCGAGTCCCGTTTCCCGCTCGCTAACCCCGAGTCATCGGGGTTCTTTTTTACGGCGGCGTGGCCAAGTGGTTAAGGCGAAGGTCTGCAAAACCTTTATGCGTCGGTTCGAATCCGACCGCCGCCTCTTACATTTATATTCCAAGGCGAATGTCTGCAACCCCGAAATATTTTTTTCGGGGCGAATCCGACCGCCTCTTACTTATTCATTCCGGATAAATGACTCAATGTTTTACGTTTATATCTTATTAAGTAAAAAAGATAATAAAAGATATATCGGATTTACAGAGGATTTAGCAAGAAGACTAAACGAGCATAATTGTGGCCTAGTTAAATCTACAAGTAACAGCAGACCTTTGGAGCTAATCTATTACGAAGAATGCGATACAAAACTTGAAGCAATGAATCAGGAGAAGGACATAAAATCTAAAAAAGGAAAGTTCAAGATTCCTCACTGAAAGTCTGCAACCCCGAAATATTTATTTCGGGGCGAATCCGACCGCCGCCTCTTTATTAAACCTCCTTTAATCCATCATTAAATTCTCCCCGAATTTTATTAATTTGATATATTCTTTCTTCAAATTGTTTTTATGGAATACTTAATTTCAGCTCTGATTGGTTACTTGTTGGGCTCTTTTCCAACAGGATATTTACTTGTGAAAAGTTCTAAAGGATCGGATATAACAAAAGAAGGTTCTGGTAATGTTGGTGCTCTTAATTCATTTGAAGTTAGTAAATCGAAATTGCTTGGAATTTCAGTTTTATTTATTGATTTAATTAAAGGTGCTTTGGCAGTTCTGTTACCGATTATCTTATTTCCTCAGGTATTTATTTATCCGGCAGTTTCATTGATATTTGCTTTATTCAGTCATTGTTTTAATCCCTGGCTTAAATTGAAAGGTGGAAGAGGACTTGCAACTGCAGCAGGTGGAATGATTGTAATATTTCCCTATCTATTGGTCATCTGGTGCCTGATTTGGGTAATATTTTATGTAATGAGAAAAAATATTCATGTAGCTAATATTGCTGCAACTATTTTTTCAATTATAGTAATCTTTGGAACTTCCGGTCTTGCAACAAAGTATGCTAATCCTGTTCCGCAAAATATTTCAGAGCTTCTTATAACAGCAAGTATAGCGTTGATTATAATATTAGTAAGACATATTGATCCGTTAATTGAAATAATTTCATCAATTAAAACCAATCGGAAATCGGCAAGATGAATAACAAAAAAATATTTTTTTTCTCAACATTCATTCTGATCGTCATCATACTTTCAATCTTTTTATTTTCATCAAAAGGATTTTTCTCAAACAATCAAACTGAAATAACAAATAAACCGCAAAACGTTTTAGCCCGGCTTCAAAACCAGAATGAAATAAACAATGACGATATCTCAAAGTCACGAAATAATATCATAACTGAAACCGTTAAAAAAGTAAGCCCGGCTGTAGTTGGAATCAATGTTATTGAAATACGTGAATATCGGGATCCGTTCTTTTCTTTTTTTGATGATCCTTTTTTTCAAAGATTTTTTGGAAACCAGGGAACATACAATCAGGAAGTAAAAGGGTTAGGCTCAGGTTACATTATTTCTTCAGATGGTTATATAATCACCAATGATCACGTTGCCGGTAATGCAACCAAGGTTACTATCACTTTAACTGATGGACGAACGTTTGATGCTAAAATTATCGGGAGCGATATTGCAAGTGATATTTGTCTGTTGAAAATAAATGGAAGCGATCTACCTTTTGTGGAGTTAGGAAATTCTGATGACGTAATGATTGGTGAATGGGTGATTGCATTGGGCAACCCGTTCGGACTTTTTGAACTCAATGATAAGCCGACAGTGACGGTCGGAGTAATAAGTGCAGCAGGAATGAACCTCGAAGCAATAAATGAACGATACTATCTTAATATGCTTCAGACCGATGCATCGATCAACGGCGGTAACAGCGGTGGTCCTTTGGTTAACAGCGTTGGTGAAGTTATTGGAATGAACACATTAATTTTTACTTCCGGGAATAGTTCAGGAAGTATCGGGCTTGGATTTGCTATTCCGATAAATAAAGTGAAAAGAATTGTTTCGGAATTAAAAGAACATGGAAAGATAAATCGTGATTTTGAAATCGGTATGAGGATACAATCTATTGATGAAGGAATCGCAAAATATTATCATTTAAAAAGTACTAAAGGGGTTATCGTAACAAAAGTTTATCCAAATACTCCAGCAGAAAAAGGTGGAATCGAAATTGGCGATATAATTCTTGAAGTTGAAGGCTTCAGAATAAATAGTGAAAATACCATGTTCAGTGTTTTCCATGAGTTCAGAACAGGGCAAACAATTAATCTTAAAATAATCAGGGATGAGAAAGAGATTGTCAAACAAATGGTATTGGTAAAAGGATGATAAGCAGATATACACTCCCTGAAATGGGAAAGATTTGGGAAGATGAATTTAAATTTTCAACCTGGTTAAAAATTGAAATACTTGCTTGTGAGGCACGCAAAGAATCAGGAGATGTTCCTGAGGCTGATCTTAACATCATAAAAAGTAAAGCAAAATTTGATGTCAATAAAATTCTTGAAATAGAAGAAACAACCAAGCACGATGTAATTGCCTTCCTTACTAATGTTGCTGAGTATGTTGGTCCGGCTTCGAGACATATCCATTACGGAATGACATCTTCTGATATTCTTGATACTACCCTTTCAGTTCAAATGAAAAGTTCCGGTGAAATATTACTCAAGCAATTAATTGAATTGAAAGAAGTTCTTAAACAACGGGCCATCGAACATAAAAATACAGTTTGTGTAGGAAGATCTCATGGAATTCACGCTGAACCGACAACAATGGGATTGAAGTTTGCACTTTGGTTCGAGGAAATTAAACGAAACATTAATCGCCTGAAATCTGCTATTGACATAATCAGTGTTGGACAAATATCCGGTGCAGTCGGAACTTTTGAACATCTCTCCCCTGCTATTGAGGAATATGTTTGCAAGAAAATGAATTTAAAACCTGCAAGTGTTTCAACACAAGTAATTCAAAGAGACAGACATGCAGAATATATGAGCACACTTGCCGTAATTGCTTCAACTCTCGAAAAAATTTCTGTTGAGATCAGGCATCTTCAAAGAACTGAAGTTCTTGAAGCCGAAGAATATTTTTCCAGAGGTCAGAAAGGTTCTTCTGCAATGCCGCATAAAAGAAACCCGGTTATAAGTGAACGTATTACAGGACTTGCCCGTGTTTTAAGAGCCAATTCAATTGCAGCTTTGGAAAATGTTGCTCTTTGGCATGAACGTGATATTTCTCATTCATCTGTTGAACGAATTATAATTCCCGATAGTTGTATTGCATTGAACTATATGCTTGACCTGATGATCAGGTTGATAAAAAATTTAGCGATCTATCCGAAAAGAATGATTAAAAATTTAAATCTGACGAGAGGATTAATTCATTCTCAAACCATACTATTAAAACTTGTTGACAAAGGACTGACACGTGAAGATGCTTACAGGATTGTTCAGAATTCTGCAATGAAAGTTTGGGAAGACGAAAGCAAAAACCTTAAAGATGAACTTTTAAGTTCCGCCGATTTGAAAAAATATATTGATAAAAAAGAATTGGATGAGATCTTTAATCCCGATAGAATGCTCAAAAATGTAGATTATATTTTTAAAAGAAGTATTTATTCAAACGACTAAAACCATATAATATTTTTGAGCAACAAGTTCCGCCAAAAATTTTCTACTCAATAATTTTGCATTGTTTTTCGTCGAATCAAAAATTAACTAGTAAGCCAAGTACTGAAGAGTACAATTATTTATGAACAAAAGTATATTGAAGATTATGAAAGTATTATTGATCACAGCACTGATAACGTTAACTGCTAAACTTTTTCTTGCAAATCCAACGAAAACGCTACAGGAAGAATTCAGCGTTCCGGATTCACTAAAAGCTATTGAGCCATTGAATCATTTTACAACTGAAAACCAGCTTATAACAGCGATGCTGGGAAGATATCACTTCAAAGATATTACCTTGGATGATTCACTTTCCTCACTTTTATTTGATAAATATCTTAAATCACTCGACTTTGGAAGAATATATTTTTATTCTTCCGATATAAATGAGCTTGAAAAACAAAGATATTTATTTGATGACTATCTTCTGGCAGGCGATGTTCAAACTTTCTTTGATATTTTTAATTTGTACGAAAAAAGAGTGTATGAAAGAATGCAATATGTTGATTCTATATTGGCTAAAGGATTTGATTTTACAATTCAGGATTCGACTGAAGTAAGCCGTGAATATTCAAGCTGGGCAAGCACGAAGGCAGCGATGAATGAGCTTTGGAATCGAAGAATTAAAAACGATGCTCTTAATTTAAAGCTGACCGGGAAGGAATGGGAAGAAATAAAATCTAATCTTCAAAAACGTTATGCAAATTTTAACCGTTTGTTATTCCAATATAACAGCGAAGATGTCTTCCAGCTGGCAATGGATGCATTCACAACTTCAATCGATCCGCATACAAATTACTTTTCACCAATGACTTCTGAAAATTTTAAAATAGATATGAGTCTGTCTTTGGAAGGTATTGGTGCAAGACTGATGAATGAAGACGGATATACAAAAGTTGTGGAAATTATTCCCGGAGGTCCTGCTTTTACATCAAAGCAAATTAATGTTGACGACAGGATAATTGCAGTTGCACAGGGAGAAGATGGTGAATATGAAGATGTAATCGGCTGGAGAATTACTGATGTTGTGAAGCTTATTCGCGGACCAAAACAAACAACTGTCCGTTTGCAGATTTTACGTGCAACAGATGGACTTACAGCTAAACCGGTTGAAATAGTTTTGGTAAGAGAAAAAGTAAAATTAGAAGAGCAGGCTGCAAAGAAGAAAGTAATTGAAATCACTAACAATGGTCTGGCATATCGAATTGGAGTCATAACTATTCCAAAGTTCTATACTGATTTTGAAGGAGTAAGAACCGGAAAAGAAGATGCGAAAAGCACAACAACGGATGTAAAAAAACTTTTGCTCGAATTAAAAGATGAAGATGTTGATGGTGTTGTGATTGATTTAAGAAATAATGGCGGAGGTGCCCTTTCAGAAGCTATTGATGTTACAGGATTATTTATAGAAAAAGGTCCTGTTGTTCAAGTGAAGAATTCGAACGGCATGGTTGAAATGGGTCAGGATATTGATCCAACTGTGGTTTATGCTGGACCTCTTGCTGTATTAGTTAACCGTTTCAGTGCTTCTGCATCAGAAATATTCACAGCCGCAATTCAGGATTATGGAAGAGGCGTAGTTATTGGTGAGCAAACTTATGGTAAAGGGACAGTTCAAAATATTATTGATCTGAACAGAGTATCATCGAACAATACAAATTCACTTGGCCAGGTTAAATTAACAATCGCAAAATATTATCGGATCAATGGTGGCAGCACACAAAACCTCGGTGTAATTCCTGATATTTCTTT
>JANWIS010000198.1 GCA_025449775.1 Ignavibacteriaceae bacterium | reverse complement strand
GTAAAACTTTTAATTGATATTATTTTGATAAAATCATCGGACAAAAAATTTGGTTACAAGTTTTTAGTTTTTGAAATTTTATATCTTCAGATCATTTACGAAATATTTTTAGTAGTTCACTTTCTCAATGCCAGGTTCACAAAAATAAAATGGAAGTAAAACAAGGAATACAGAGAGAATATAATCCTGCCCATCCAAATTTTAAGCGATGGCAGCTTGCAAGAGAAATTTCTGATGACCGGGCTGAATTTATTGAGAAAGTTCTCTCATCTGAAAGTTTTCCACGAGGGCTTAAAATACTGGATCTTGGTGCCGGAGAAGGAAGCACATCAAGACTGCTTTCAAAAAATAATTTTGTTGTAAGTGTTGATAATAAAAGTGAACGAATAAAAAAAATTTCAGTTGCCAGTTCTCTTTTACCCTTAATAGCTGACATTGAAAATCTACCATTCAAGCCGGGCTCTTTCGATTTAATTATTTTGCAGGATGTGATTGAGCATCTTAAGGTTGATACAGGAATTAAACACATTCTCTCTTCAATTTTAAAAGAAGAAGGAAAAATATATTTGAGCACACCAAATAAGTTATCACTTCTGAATTTGCTTTCTGATCCTCACTGGGGATTGCCGTTTTTATCGTTATTTAATCGGGACCAGGTGAAAAAATATTTTTTAAGGGCTTTCAGAAAAAGTGATTATCAAAGAGATGATATAGCAGAACTATTTTCACTCTCCCAAATATTTAAACTATTCAATAAAGATTTTAACATAAAGCTTCAAACAAAATTTTCGGTTAGTTATTTGCTGAACGGAGGAAATGGAATTATCTGGAGCCGTTTTCATATCTGGTTAGTGAAGGCTGCAAGTCTTCCCGTCTTCAAAAGAATGCTGATAAATATGGCTAACGATAATGCCGGAATCTTGAATAAATTTTTTACGCCGACTTTTTATATCATCCTTAAAAAGAAATAAATGTTTTGGAAATTAGATGATTAAGAATTTATCTTTAACTAGTTAAATTTGATTGGATAGTGGATTACAAAAACTTAGCCGAATCAGCAGTTAAAGCAAAACAGAATGCTCTGCCAACTTATTCTAACTTTTATGTTGGTGCTGCTGTTTTAACTGAGAACAATAAAATTTATACCGGCTGTAATATTGAATCGAGCTCATACAGCCTGACAATCTGTGCAGAAAGAACTGCTGTATTTAAAGCAATCTCCGAAGGGGAAAGAAACTTTAAAGCTATTGCTGTTTCCGGCGACACTGAAGATTTTATTTCACCTTGCGGTGCATGCAGACAAGTCATTAGCGATCTTTGCGGTGAAATAGATATCGTGCTTATAAATTCAAGCGGTGATTATATTGTTAAAAAGACTTCAGAGCTGCTTCCATTTGCATTTGGAGATAAAGATCTTGAATAGAAAATCAGAACTACTTATTTATATATGACCGACATCCCTCCACATCAGCTTCCAAAAGATACCGGCTGGGTAGAAGTTATTACAGGCTGTATGTTCAGTGGAAAAACTGAAGAATTAATTCGTCGACTCAGAAGAGCTCAAATCGCAAAACAGAAAGTAAAAATTTTCAAACCAAGTATAGATGCAAGATATTCACAGGACTCAATCGTCTCACACAGCGATCAATCATTGCCTTCAATATTAATAAGTGACATAAATGATGTTTTAAAATATTCTGATGATGCACAGGTAATCGGGATTGATGAAGCACAATTTTTTAAAGAAGAGATTGTTCACATCTGTAACTTACTCGCATCCAAAGGAAAACGAATTATTGTTGCCGGACTTGATCAGGATTACACTGGAAAACCTTTTGAGCCTATCCCCCAGCTTCTTGCAATAGCAGAGTACATTACAAAGCAGCATGCAATTTGTGTTGTGTGCGGAAATCCTGCAGATAAAACTCAACGGAAAATTGCAGAATCGGATAGAGTGATTGTCGGCGCAGCCGATATTTATGAAGCTCGCTGCAGAAAGTGTCATTATATTCCGGAAGAAAGTGAGTAAACAATTATGGATTTAGTTTCGATTGTAAGAGGAATATTAGGTATCGTACTTTTAATCGGTATCGCTTTTATTTTTTCAAATAATAAATCAAGAATAAGCTGGCGTTTGGTTTTCGGAGGCCTTGCACTTCAGCTTGCTTTTGCAATTCTTATTCTTAAAGGTGAAGAACTTCGTTCATTTTTCTTTTTGTTCGGATGGCCAAAAGATTTTTTTAACTGGGTAAGTTATTTCTTCGTACTCGTTCTGAATTTTACTTCAGCGGGTGCTCAATTTATTTTCGGTGATTTAGCAAAACCACCGGGAACAGATGGAAGTCTTGGTTCATTTTTCGCTTTCCAGGTTCTACCGACAATTATTTTCTTTGCAAGCTTTATGTCAGTTCTTTATTACCTTGGAATAATGCAGCTAATCGTTAAAGGAATGGCATGGGTTATGGCAAGGACACTCGGCACAAGCGGTGCTGAATCACTTTCAAACTCTGCAAATGTTTTTGTTGGTCAGACAGAAGCTCCATTAGTGATCAAACCATTTATAAATAAAATGACAAAGAGTGAAATACTTACTGTTATGGTTGGTGGAATGGCAACTATAGCTGGTGGAGTGATGGCTGCTTATATCCAGATTCTTGGAAGTGCCTACGCAATTAAACATGGTATTCCGCTTGAACAAGCTCAGCAGCTTTTTGCAACTCATTTACTTGGTGCAAGTGTTATGGCTGCACCAGCGGGAATAGTAATTGCAAAAATAATTTTTCCTGAAACCGGCGATCCTGTAACAAAAGGAACCGTTAAAATTGAAGTAGAAAAAAATGCATCCAATGTAATTGAAGCTGCGGCAAACGGCGCAGCTGACGGATGGAAGCTTGCAATTAATGTTGGAGCAATGCTTCTCGCATTCATTGCCCTCATTGCTCTTATTAATTATTTATTGAACGGATTCGGTGATTTAATAAATGTTAATGAATCACTAATTACAAAATTCGGACAGCCGTTAAGTTTTCAACTATTAATCGGACTGGTTTTGCAATTCGTCGCTTTTGGTATCGGAGTTCCATGGCAGGATGCTTTAAACTTTGGTAGCCTGCTCGGTATTAAAATCGTATTGAATGAATTTGTTGCATACACAGAGTTGGGTACGTTTGTTGAGCTTGGAAAATTTGTTAACGAAAAAAGTATTTTAATGCTTACTTATGCTCTGTGCGGATTTGCAAACATCAGTTCGATAGCAATTCAAATTGGTGGAATTGGTCCGCTGGCTCCGGAGCGAAAATCAGATATAGCTGCTTTGGGAATTAAAGCTGTCATTGGAGGAGTTCTTGCAACACTTATGACTGCAACATTCGCAGGACTGCTATTCAGTTGAAATGGTAAATCTGAATTTAAAATACCAAGACATACTTGCTTACATAATAAAAGAATCTCCCTTCACACCTGATATAGCAATTGTTCTCGGAAGTGGTCTTGGTACTTTTGCAGAATCATCTGATAAAATAAAATCAATCCGGACTTCACAAATACCTTCCTACCCTTCATCTCAGCCTAAGGCTGATGAGCCTCCGGCTCAAACAATTGAAGGACATTCAGGATACATTCATTTTTCAAAAATCGGGAATAAGCAGGTAATAATTTTTCAAGGCCGCTTACATTTTTATGAAGGATATGATTTAAGCGATTGTATTCTACCCGTACTTATCTCAAAAAAACTCGGATGTAATTTTATTATTTTAACAAATGCAGCCGGCGGAATAAATAAGAACTTTACGCCGGGAGATTTAATGCTTTCCGAATCTTTCAACTCAATCAATATAAAAAAGGAATTAACAAATCTTATCGGAATATCATCATTCAATGCTAAAAATAGTTTTCTAAATTGCCCATCAGAAAAGTTTAATTCTATTTTTAAGAAATCTGCAGCAAGCCTTGGAATTAATCTTCATTCAGGTAACTACTGGTACGGAAAAGGTCCAAGCTATGAAACACCGGCTGAAGTTGAAATGTTAAAGAGATTTGGAGCTGACGCAATCGGAATGTCAACTGTCCATGAAGCGGTTTTGGCTTCATCATTAAATATGGAAGTTGCAATCATATCGTGTATTACTAATATGGCCGCCGGAATTTCCAAACAGAAACTTTCTCACGATGAGGTTACTTTAACAGCTAATAAAGCATCAGAAAAATTTTCCAGTTTATTAAAAACCGCTATTTCAATATTATAGTCTGCTTATGTTTTAACCTCCTAATTTTATTGACTTTGTAAGCGTTAACCACTAATTTTGGCAGTTCATTTTTATTTTTTCACATCACTTCAAATTAAATCATATATGAAAGAATTCAGATTTAGAATCATAATTATAATTGCTGCAATAGCTTTGTGTGTTTACCTGTTATTTCCTACTTACATGGATTTTCAGAACAGCAGTGATATAAAGGATACTCTCGAATTAAAAAGAGAGCAGATAGAAAAGAGTAATACCGGGATATCAAAAACACAGATGGATAAACTGCTGCGAGCTGAAGAAGACAGCATACTCATCGCTAATCCTGATATTTTAAAGAACAAAGAGAAAAGAGTAAAGCTTGGTCTCGATCTGCAAGGCGGAATGCGTGTTGTGCTGGAAGTTAATATCGGAAAGCTTATTGAAAAACTTGCCAAAAATCCTGACGATGTATTTAAGAATGTTCTTGCCGAAGCACAGAAAGAATCCGAACAGACAGAAGAATCTATCGTTGATCTTTTAGCAAAAAAGTTTCAGGAAAGAGATATTAGACTAAGCAGATACTTTGGAACAATCCGTGATGAAGACGATGATATCATAAGTACTCTTAATGAAAGTACAGAAGATGCTGTTAACCGTGCAATGGAAATCATCAGAAATAGAGTTGATCAATACGGAGTAAGTGAACCTTCAATACAAAGACAGGGTGGAAGACGAATTATAGTTGAACTGCCCGGTGTTGCACGTGAAGAAGAAGCCAAACGATTGCTGCAAGGAACTGCACTTTTAGAATTCAGAATTGTCCGCGATGCAGATTTCACATTTCCTGTTATGCAAAAAATAGATGACGTGCTTGCTGGCAAAATGAATGATACATCAAATGTTAATTCAGAAGATGATGTAAATAAAACGGAAACGACACCAACTGATACTTCAATCGCTTCTTCAGATACAACTACTCCTGAAGACCTTTCAGAAGAAGAATTTAAGAAACAACATCCATTCTTTGCAGTTGCATTGCTTGATCCACAAGGCAGAAGTGCAGATGCTTATGTTAAAGTTGATGACAGAAATAAAATTGAGAATATGTTGAACAGAACCGATGTTCAAAAAGTAATTCCCAATAATGTTGAGTTTAAGTTCCATTCAAAAACGCAGACAGATGCTGAGGGTGGTGAATTTTATGTAATGTATCTTGTAAATAAACAGCCGGAGTTAACTGGCGGTGTAATAACTGATGCGATGGCAAATATAGATCCAAGTACTTCTGCGCCGATAGTTAGTATGACAATGAATTCAGAAGGCGCTACAGAATGGGCACGAATCACCGGAGCTAATGTTGATAAAAGAATTGCGATAATGCTTGACGGTGCAATTTTCTCAGCACCCGTTGTTAAAGGCAAAATTCCCGGAGGCCGTTCTCAAATTGAAGGAATGGCAGATCTTAAAGAAGCAAAACTTTTAGAAATTGTTTTAAAAGCTGGTGCTCTTCCCGCTCCTGTTGATATTATTGAAGAAAGAACTGTTGGACCGTCACTTGGTGAAGATTCGATTAATAACGGATTTACATCAGTCGTTCTTGGATATTTTGTTGTTGCATTATTTATGATCATTTATTATAAAAAGGCAGGAACAATTGCTTCTGCAGCTTTAATATTTACAGTTCTGTTTACACTTGGAATATTAGCAGGTTTTAGTGCAACACTTACTTTACCCGGTATCGCCGGAATTATTTTAACGATTGGAATGTCAGTGGATGCAAACGTGCTAATCTATGAAAGGATCAGGGAAGAAATTGCAACAGGAAAAACAATTAAAGCATCTATAGACAGCGGGTTCAAAAGAGCAAATTCAGCTATTATAGATTCAAACCTGACTACATTCATCACCGGGTTAATTCTTTTTCAGTTTGGAACCGGACCTGTAAAAGGTTTTGCTGTTACATTGATGATTGGAATTATTGCAAGTTTATTCAGTGCTTTAGTGGTTGCAAGATTAATATTTGATATGATGACTTCTAAAAATCTATCAGTTGATGTTGGTTAATTAAAAAAAGGAATAAGGAGTTTTTATTTAAACATGAGAGTATTTCAGAACTTTAACTACGATTTTCTTAGCAGAAGAAAATTTGCATATGT
>JANWIS010000197.1 GCA_025449775.1 Ignavibacteriaceae bacterium | reverse complement strand
GTATTTGTTCGAGTCGGTGTATAAGTTTTTGTAGTATTCGTATTCTGTTTTGGAGGAGAATATGTTTTCGTTTGTGTAGTGTTATTTCTTTTTGTTGGAGTATAGTTACTTGTTTTGTTTCTGTTTATTTGATTTCCTTTTGTCTGAACAGTTTTATTATTCTTACCTGTTAACTGTGTATTGTTGTTTTTAGTTCTGATATACGTATTTGAATTCTTATCAGTTTTGCTATTCTTGTCAAATAATTTACCAATTACATCGTTGCTCTGAGTGTTGCCGAGTTGTTTATTTTTGGAAATCTCTCTATCAAGACCAAGTTTTTTATTATTGTCCTTGGTACTAACAATCTTTTGATCACTTAACCTGGTGTTAGTATTACTTATCAATCCTGAATTTTTTGTTACAGAAATATCATTCCTGGTTTTATCCACATTTTTAACAATATCATTTGAACTAATAACCTGACCCGTAAAGTCTCTGTTTTTATCAACCGATAATGTGTTGCGATCAGAAACTTTGGTTGTATTTACAGTAAGATCTCTTCCGCTGTTTTTATCATTCAATATTCTTTCAGAAATGCCACCCGTGTTTGAGGTTATAGGATCTCTAATAATTTGTCCGGAATTTCTTCCTCCCGAATTATTTCGTATTCCAGATATGTAATTATTTCTTGTTTTATAGCCATAGTAGTCAGAGGGGTATCCACAATAGTAATCATTGTAGTAATAAGGTGAGTAACAATAATAATAGTCAGGATAATAGTAATAAGGATAATACCAACTATAATAATAATATGGCCAGTAAGTATAATATGGATAATATCCCCACCAGCCCCATCCCCAGCCAAATCCAATTCCGAACCCGACTCCAAAACTTAAAGCGGAACTATAGTAGCTGTGGGATGGATAGCCGTAATAATAGTTATTAATTTCTGTTTGACCATCCGATTGAATAGTATCGGATTCTGCAAAGTAGCTTGAATCAAATTCTCCTTCAACTTGCGAATAATAATCTGTAGAATTTAAATCATCATTATATCCTGCAGTTTGGTAAGGTTCATTTGTTGCAACTTGTGTGTAGCATCCTGTAAAGGATGAAATAAGAATGGCTGAGAAAAGCAAAAAAGAAAATTTATTTAAATTCATTTTACCCTCGGTTTTATATCTGCAATAATTTAAACAATAATCGAGCCTGTATAAAGAGCTAAAATGGGTTCGGAAATATTATTTATTTGATGTTTTTGCTTTGGGGTTGTAGTGATAAGTGAACCGATGTGTACAGCTTAGAATACAGTAGAGAGTTTGACTATTCGATTAGAATATGCTTTTTAAGTATTCTATTTTAAGTGATCTATCACCTGCGTTTGAACTTGAGGATTTGTTACTAAGAAGATCTCTGAAATCGAGTCCGATAGTAAACCCAGTTCCGGGAGACCATCTAATTCCGGCATTAAAGTATCCTTTCCCATCACCATAATTTGAATTGTTGTCATTAAATGCAAAATCGTATTCGATTAATAATGAAAAGCTGGAGCCTAAAGTTTTTTCAAGCCCAGTTCGCAAGTTGACAAAATTATCTGCTTCATCTCCTTCTAACGAATAATTTACAGTTCCGTGAAGAGATAGATAACCAAGGAAATCAAAATTTTTACTTACTGCACCAAAAAATCCAGGAGATTTTATTGCAAATCGATCGTCATCTTTATAATAAATTCCTTTACCCTGTGAATCGAATCCAAGTGCTATTGCAGGCATCAAAGTAGTTTCATTAAAAACTCTTGCTCTTATTGCAACTCCCGGCCAGTTATACCAATCAATATTGCCTGATCCTATGAAATTAGATCCACCGTATGAAATTCCGATGCTAACATTTTCAAAAACACCAGCTTCGATGGCTGCAATCAAAACACCGTTGGGTAAAATTTCTGTTGTTATGCCAACAACACCTTTTTCCAAAATTCCAGCCGTAGGTTGATCAACTAAATATCGGTATTCAAATTTTGCCTCGTCACCTGCAGATCCTTGTGAAAAGATTTGTACTGAAGGAAACAGCAAAATAAAAATGTATTTAAGAAGTTGTGACATTGAATAATAAATTTAATATTAAAATTTACTCAGAGAGCATAAGAATTAAAAATTTCTTTCTGCCAGCAAAATAATTTCTGAAGAACTGGTAGAAACAATTTCATTTTTTGATGAAATGCTTTATCATTCAGCCTTTTCGTTATCACTTGTTATTCAAAACCCACAGTAATATATTTTTCATCAAAATATTAAAGATTATGAAAATATATTCAGCTCTTTTGCTGTTAATCTACATCTTTGCCGGATGTTCGGGTTCAGATGTGACTGAAGAGATTAGTTATTCTGATGATGAGACAATCGATATTGAAATACTAAAGGATAAAGCACTGGAACATTTTATTAATGGTTCAATTGCAGAATCGAAAAGTGATTATACAACAGCCTTAAAAGAATTTAACCAATCTATTCACTATGATACTAGTGCAGGAATTTATTATGCGCTTGCTAAAAATTATTTCCTTATAAGTAAACTTGCTGATGCTTTAAAATATTCCAATCTCTCAGTTAAATATGATTCCACTGAAACAGAATATTACCAGCTCCTGGCTGATATTTATATCCAGGCTCAGCAGATCGATTCTGCAGCTATTATTCTTAAAAAAATATTAGTCCTTGATTCAACCGAAGTTAAAACTTATTATAAGCTTGCAAGGATTTATGAAGATTCCAGACCGCTTGAGGCGATCAAAATATATAATAGACTAGCATCCATTATTGGACCTGACTGGAATGTTCTGTTAAGAGTTGCGGAACTTTATGAAAAACTTGGTTACAAGGACGAAGCTGCTGAATCTGTTCAAGGACTGCTGGATATAGATCCAAGCAACATTGCTCTGCAAAAGCTTGCAATAGATTTTTATATGAGAAATGGCTACAATGATGATGCGCTCGGAATGTTGAATGAAATTATCGAATCAAATCCTGATGACCTCGAAGCAAGAGAGAAAAAAGCTCAAATTTATATTAATGAAAATAATTGGGAAGCAGCAGCTCAGGAATATAAATATATTCTGGAACAGCCGAATGTTCCACTTGAAGCCAAAGTTGCAATCGGTGCAAGTTACTTTGCAAAATCTTTTTCAGATTCAACTGCATTACCGATTGCTAAAGAATTATTTCAATCAATTGATAAAGACACAACTAATTGGCAGGTCAAACTATATCTTGGTGCAATTGCATTAAGCGAAAGAAATGATTCGCTTGCAATAGAAAATTTTAAATATGTAACTGAAAACGCAAGCTGGAATGTGGAATCCTGGGTAAGACTTGGTGGATTATATTTTGATAATCAGCGTTATGAAGAAGCTGAAAAAATAATGAACGAAGCAGTTGTACTATTTCCAAATGAATTTGCGGTTAACCTGATTTTGGGTTTATCACTTGCTCAACAAAATAAAACAAAGCAATCTATTCAATATCTTGAAAAAGCAATCGAATTAAATCCTTCAGATGTCAACGCTTTATCGGCTTACGGTTTTGCTCTCGGTCAGTTAAATGAAAATGAGAAAGCTGCAGAATATATCAGTAGGGCATTGAGGATGGATCCAAACAATCTTAATCTGCTCGGGCAGTTAGGATTAATTTATAATAATCTTAACATGATGACTGAAAGCGACAGCTTATATGAAGCTGCACTCGAGATAGATCCGCAGAATGCGTTGATCAATAATAATTATGCTTATTCACTTTCTGAAAGAGATTTGCAGCTTGATCGTGCATTGGAAATGATTAAAATCGCCATCGATGCCGATTCAACAAATTCATCTTACCTTGATACTTATGGCTGGATATTTTTTAAGCTCGGTGATTATGATAAAGCTTATTACTACATTATGAAAGCGATAGAAATCGATAACGAACAGAATGCTGAAGTGCTCGAACATCTCGGTGATGTTTTATATATGCAGGGAAAAACAAAAAAAGCTGTTGAGTACTGGCAGAAAGCGCTCGATCTGGATTCATCAAACGAAACATTAATTAAAAAAGTTGCAACCGGTGCAATTTGAAATCGTTTTCAAAAATATTTTTAATTTTATTTTTTCTTCAAATCTTTTTTGAGGGATGTGTTCCTTCAAAACCAACAGAAGATTTAGAGCTTCTTCCGTCTGAAAGACTGATTAATAAATTGGAAGCTAACAGGAGAAAAATTAAAAACTTCGAAGGCGTAGGTATATTTCAAATTGAATCCGAAATGTATAACAGCAGTGCGAATTTCCAGGTGATTATGCAGAAACCAGATTCAATATATTTTACAATTTTAGGGCCGTTTGGTATTGAGTTAGCTCAGGCACTCGTTACAAAAGAAAAATTTATTTTTTATGATGCGATGAAGAATATAGCATATACAGGCGATGTGGATGGTGACATTTTAAAAAGTATTTTCAAAATAAATCTTTCATTCTCTGACCTTCTCGATGCTTTCGTAGGATCTGTGAACTTAACTTCAAATCTTTATAAGCAGCCGAACAGCTATACAATTTCAGGAGATCAATATGTGCTGACTTATGTAGATAAAGCAAATGATCTCACTTCCGTTTACAAAGTTGATATCCGTGAACTCGGTATCACGAACTATTATCTTAAATCTGCTGATAAGAGTGTTGACCTGGAAGGTAAATATTCAGACTTTGAACTGATTGAAAGTGTTGCTGTCCCTTTCAAAATAGAGGTGATGAACAAAGCACAGGAACAAACAATTAAAATTAATTATAAAGATATTACAGCCAACGAAAGAAGTCTAAATGTAAAATTTGAATTGCCCGATGATGTAGAGATAATACAATGGTAACCTCACTTAAATACATTTTTCTAATATCTGTTTTCTTCATTGAAACATTTTCTCAGCAGGAGGATATTCAGCGGAAGGAAACCGAGCTTTCCAAAATTAAAGGTGAAATTAAAAATCTTGAATCAGATTTAAATTCAAAAACTACTGCTGAAAAAAAATCCTTTGAAGCAGTTGAAAACCTGAATAAGCAAAGTTTCCTGATGAACAGAATGATTGGGAGCCTTAGAAAAGAAATTAATACCAAGCAGAATGAAATTAACAGAGTTGAAAAAAGAATTTCTAACATTCAATCAGATATAAAATCATTAAAAGAAAATTATGCAGGATACATTGTTTCAATTTATAAGAAAGGACCTTTTAACGAACTTGAAAGTCTGATTAATTCTGCGTCACTTCAGCAAGCTGTGATGAGAACCTATTACCTGCAGGTATTTTCGGAGCAGAGGAAGAAAGATTTAAATAAGCTGAATGATAAAAAGATTGAACTGGCTGATGCAAAAAAGATACTGGAGAAAGAGAATGCAGAAAAATATGAATTAGTTGCATCTAAGGAGGTTGAAAAGAAATCCTTAAACTCAAAACTTAATGACAAGAAAAAAGTTCTGTCCTCAATTAAAAAGAACAAGAACGAGCTGAAGAAACTTATTAATGCAAAAAAACAGGCACAGGATAAAATAGAAAACCTGATTGTGCAACTTGTTGAAGAAGCTGAACGAAAAAAACGTGAAAGTGAATTAAAGAATAAAGAACAGCTTGCATCAGAAGAAAATTCTTTTGATGAGAAAAGCAAGATCAGGGAAGAAAGTTCCGGAGTTGAATATGATCTGAGCACTGAAAAGTTTTCATCATTTGCGAATTTAAAAGGTAAAATGATCTGGCCTCTGCATAAAGGAAAAATCATTCGTAAGTTCGGTGAAAATAAAAATAAAAACCTCAATACAGTTACTTTAAATTATGGAATTGATATCGTTGCCGGGAAAGAAAAAAATGTTCGTTGTGTAAGTGAAGGTGTTATTGCAGCAATCGATTGGCTTCCTGGCTATGGAAATGTAGTTATTGTTTCTCACAAAGATGGATACCGTAGTGTATACAGCCATCTGGCTGAAATATTTGTTACCGAAGGAGATAAAGTAAATGGAGGTTCGGTTCTTGCATTAGTTGCAGAAGGGTTGGATGGTGAGGTTCTGCATTTTGAAATCTGGAAATCCCGGGAAAAACAAAATCCTGAACTATGGCTTGCAAAGAAATAATATCGACTTTTTTTATATGATGTTTCTTGTTTAATCCAGCTGAGAATATTAGCCCATACAAAATTTTAATATCCAACTTTATATACCTTTCAATTCTTCAATTTATAAATTATTTATTTCCGCTTATTACTCTTCAATTTTTAGTACGAATTCTTGGATCTGAAAAATAATGAAAATAGCTTTGATCGGAAAATATGGAGACGGGAAAGTAGTTTCGGGACCTGAAAGAGTTGCCCGCGAACTTTATAAAGAGTATTTAAGAAATGGTAAGCAGGTTGTCTTTGTTGAATATTTCTTCAGCGATTATAAAAACAGTTCGATTTTTAAAAAATTATTTGGAAGCGAAATTAATTCTGATTCAGTAAAGAGATTAGGAATTTTTTCGTTGATAAAAATTATTTTCAAAGAACGGTTTGATATTATACATCTGGTGAATAGTCAAAGATTTATGCAGTTTTTATTTTTATTCGGACCATTAATAAAAAGTAAAATCATTTCAACACTTCATGGTCTGGTTAAATTTGAGCTTCCTGGAAAATCATCCTGGCAGAAGAAACATTTCGTTGATTCGTGGGTAGAAAAAAATATTGTCAAGAACTCTGATCTGCTCATTTTCCCATCATCTCTTCTTCTCGAATCGTTCAAAAACTGCTATAAATTTCCGGAGGATAAAGTTCGTATAATTCCAAACGGTGTGAGCAATATTTTTTATCAGCCAAATAAATTTCCAACAATAGAAAATAAACTGATGCTTGTCTTCTATAATGGTTTGAACAATTACATAAAAAGAGGATTAGATGAATTGCTAAATCTTTTACTAAGCATAACATTTAAATTAGAAATATTTATTGTTGGAGAAGTAACAGAATTGAAATCATCTGGCAATATTGAAATAATTAATGCCGGACAGAAGAAACATGATGAATTAATTAATTTTCTAAAAGGTAAACACTTTGTTATTAAGTCTCCAGCATTTGATACATTCTCAATTTTTTTAGGTGAGTGTATGTTGTCAGGATTAATCCCGATTGTAAATGAAAAGACTGGGATGAAAGATTTTATTGAAAACGGAGTGAATGGATTCATTTATAAGTCTTCTTCGCAGACTGAATTGGTAGAGTTATTAACTAAAATTCATAATGGTGCATATGATTTAAATATGATTTCTGAAAATGCCTGTAAAATCAATCAACAGCTGAACTGGGAAAACATTGCCGGAAAATATATCTCAGCTTATGAAAGTGTTTTGTGATTAAGATCTGTCATATCGTTAATCATATCACAGGCAGAACAGATGGAGTTTATTCACACCTGAAAATGATTTTTAAAAATTCTGATAGAACAAAGTTCCAGCACTTTCTCATCTTTCAAGGCGGAGAAAAAATTGAAAGGGAATTAGGTTCACTTGGTGTTAAAGTGTTTGTATCACATTCTCTGAAAAAGAAAATATCAATTAAAACTTTTATTGAAATTTTAAGTTTTATTAGGGATAATGAGATTGAAATAATTCATACACATATGATTAAAGCATATTCAATATCCGGGTTAGTAAATTTATTTCTTAAGAAAAAATCAATATTCAACTATCACGGATTATTTTTAAACGGGAATCCATATAATAACCTTTTAGAAAAAATAATTTATCGGTTCATTCACAACACAATTAATTTATTTGGTAAAACAGATGTTGTGCTTGTGCCTTCAAAACGAAGTAAGGAATTATTATTAAAGGAAACAACACTTTTCCCGGAACCGGTTGTTTACTATAACGGTTGCGCAGTAAATCAATCTTCATTTGATATAGATCCCGAAATGCTCAAATCAATTTTGAAAATCAAGGGTGGAAAATTAATAATTGCATTTATTGGAAGACTTGAAATTCAGAAAAGAGCCGACAAAGCAATTGAACTTTTCAGGGACTTGATTTTAAAAAAGAAGAATATTTGTCTGCTTATTTTTGGTGAAGGTAAATTAGAAGCTAATTTACAGAAACTTGTTAATAAATATGGACTGAGTAAGGATATAAAATTTATGGGATATGTGGAAGGGATTGAAAACTTTTATTATTTATTTGATATTGTTCTCTTCACATCTGATTGGGAAGGAATGCCTTTAACTATGTGGGAAGCGATGGCAAACAAAGTTCCAGTAGTAGCTCCTGATGTTGGCGGATTTAAAGAAATTATTGAAGATAATAATTGCGGAAGAATATATCATCCAGCTGATTTGAAAGATGCTGAAGAAAAAGTACTGGAACTTCTGAACAATGAAAATTCAAGAAAAATATCAGGTGAGAATGGAATTAAAGCCATCGAGAAAAAGTACAATCAAAAAAGTTTTATAAATCAGATAGAACAAATTTATCTGAATCTTGCCGGAAGATGAAAAAGATTCTTCACATCACACCGAATTTTAATTACAGCTGCGGAAGAAGCAAGTTAGTTTATCTCTATCTAAAATATTTTTCTGCTAACAATCAATATAAAGTGTATTTCCTTACTAACGGCGGAGATTCGCTTGACAGACTGGAGGAATTTCAGGAATTAAATATTAAGCTGGTAGATTTTTCCACCGGTTTTAAAAATATTCTATACAGAAATAGTTTTTATAACAGTCTAAAAGAATACATTGAAAAAAATAATATTGAATTAATTCATACTCATCACAGGTTCCCGGAATATATTTCCGTTCAGATAGCGAAGGAATTAAATATAAAAACTGTAACATCAGTTCACAGTTTTGTAAAAGGATTCAGGAAAATTAGTTTTCAAGCCGACAAGATTATTTGTGTGAGCAATTCAGTGGCAGATCATTTAACTAGAAATTATTTTGTAAAACCGGAATCACTTGTTGTGCTTCACAATCCATCAGAACAGCTTCCTGAAGTTTCTGAAAAAGAAAAGGAAGAACTAAAAGAAAAACTTGGTGTTACAGCTGGGAAGAAAATTTTATTGTTTATGGGGAGAATAAATAAAGTAAAAGGTTACGACACTCTTATAAAATCCTTTGAGATCGTAAAAGAAAAATTTAATAATGTAATCCTATTATTAAGTGGAAGTGTTGAAGACAAAAAATTTCATAAAGAATTATTTGTTAATAAAGATTGCATAAAAACAATTCCCCCATCCAGAAAAAGTTATCAATTATATTCTATTTCTGATACAATTGTACTGCCTTCGAAGATTGAACCATTTCCTTTTGTGATGTTAGAAGCCGGAATGTTTAAAAAACCATTCATTGGCGGAGACACGGGAGGAATACATGAATTTATTGAAGATGGAAAAAACGGGATTCTGATTGAACCGGGAAATCATAAGCAGCTAGCTGAAAAAATTATTTATCTATTGAACAATCCAGATAGAGGTAAAGATCTCGGAGAAAATTTATATGATAAGGTGAAACGGAATTGTGATTTTAATAATTATTTTTCAAGCGTTGAAAAAATCTATAACTCACTTCTTGATTCCAAATGATATTTGATAAACTTTTACTCAATTCAGAAGAAATCAAACAAAACGTTTTAAACTCTATAAAGAGAAAAGAATCATTGTTGTTAACATACCTGAATCAGCATTGTCTGAATATTTATTTCAAGGATAAAGCTTATAAAAAATTAATCGATACAAATTTTACAGCATACCAGGCTGATGTTGGTGTTTACTTTGCAATGAAATTATTTGGTAAAAAAAATATTGAACGAATCGATGCAACTGCTATGAATGAAAAGATATTGAATGAAATAATCAGGGATGAATTTCCGATGATGATTGTTGGAGGTAATTTTGGCGAAAAATTTATAAGGAATGAAGCTGTTAAGAACGGAATAAAACTTGTCGCTTATCACGATGGTTACTTCGCTGAATCGGAATCCGACACAGTTATTAATTACATTAATGGTTTTGAGACAAACCTGATCGTAATCGGGATGGGAGTTCCAAAACAGGAAATATTTGGTTATAAATTATCTCAGTCATCCGGATCCAAAGTAATAATTTGTGTTGGTAATTTTTTTGAGTTTTACTTCGGTACGAAAAAAAGAGCACCAGTTTTAATGCGTAAGATTGGAATCGAATGGATTTTCAGAATGTTCTCCGAACCGCTAAGATTATGGAAAAGATATGTAATCGGTATTCCGGCTTTTTTCTTCCAGGTCATAAAATTAAAATATTCAGAATCAGGGGACACTTAATAATTAGCTTGGATAGCACAGGCAACAGAAATATATTTAATCAATATAAAAGACAAGGTTAAATTGAAATTAATTTTCATGCTTCTGTTAACAATTTTATTTTCTGATCTCGTTCCTGCTCAAAACGAATCTGTTATTATCGCAAACAACCCATATGCTCTAGAACTGAATTTTATTTTCGACCCGGAACCTTATGCACAAAAAATTTCTGGCAGCAGAGTAGTAGTTGATTACTTTAACGCTTCGAATGAAAGTCTTCCGGGAACACCAATTCTGCCCTCAAAAACTTATTTCGTAGCAATCCCTCCGGGAAGTAAAATCAATTTACAATTAGCTGAACAAAAATATAATCTGATTAAAAGTGTTGAAGTATCACTCAACAGTGAAATTAATTTGATTGGAGACTCTTCTATTGTTTATAAAGAATCAAAACCGGATTTAAGAAAATTTATTTCGGATCAATACCCATCTTCAGAATTTGAAATCATTGGTTATACATGGATAAGGGATTACTATTGTGCAATCATCAAAATTAATACTCATACATACTACTGGAAGAAAAAAGTGATAAGTGCACTTCAAAGCTGCAAACTAAAGATTGATTTTAAAGATATTTTGCCATTTACTATCAATTCATCTCCTCAAGGTGAGTTTGATAAAGTGCTCGATAAAATAATTATCAATTATAATTCGGCTTCACAGTACCGATCATTCAGAAAAAATAATCTGTTTTCAGATTCAACAGGGAATTGGATCGATTATACAAAAGAATATGTGAAACTTAATATATCTGAAGACGGAATTCACAGGATCGATTATAACCAGGTTGTCAGCTTTGGTATAGATCCTCAAAGTTTAAATCCGAAAACATTTAAAATATTTTTTAAAGGCGAAGAAGTTCCAATTTATGTTTCAGGAGAAGACGATTTATCATTTGACCAGGGAGATTACCTAGAATTCTGGGCTGAAAAAAATTACGGAGAAGGAAATTACAAGCAGGTAGTTGCTTTAGGCCAGGATTATTTTAATTACCTCGATCGTTATTCTGATACATCAATCGTCTGGTTTAGTTGGGATGGAAATGATGGTAGAAGAATTGACATTCAAAACACAAATATTCCAGGATTAACAGATACTTTATTCAGTCACACATCTTTTATTCATTTCGAAGACGATGAAAGACTTTGGTATTACGATGCTGTTGCACCGCGAGTTCAGCTTCCTGACTGGCAGGAAAATAAAGTCTGGACATGGCTTGTACTCGGAGCCGGATCTGATATCCCGATAAATTTCAACGTAATTAATTTTGTTCCGAGTACTTCTGTAAATGTGAAAGTACGATTAATAAGCTATTCAACCGATCAGTTGTTTATAAACAATCATCGTTTCGGATTGAGCCTGAATTCTTCCTCTCCTCAGGATACAATTTTATTTAGTTATAAAGAGACAGTGAACCTGGATGGTGTTTATAATTCCAGCCAATTGTTTAACGGAGATAATGTTGTTAGAATTTTTGGAATGCAGAACGATTCATTAAGATGGCACCAGGCTTTAATTGATTGGGTAGATATTGATTTTCAGAGATACAATTCAGCAGTGAACGATTCTCTTTTGCTTCGTATTTCTGAAAACATTCAGGATGAGCAGAGAGTTATTAAGATAGAAAACATTTCTCAGCCTCAGACAAGTATGCTTGTTTATAAGACGAAACCAGTCTTTAAAAAAATTACTTCATTCAATATTTCAAACTCTGTTCTGACTTTTACAGATACGGTATCGATGAATGATGAGTATTTTATTATCAAGGAAAGTTTAACAAGGACACCACAGTTTTCAACCAAAAAATTTTTTTCAAATCTCCGCAAAATAAATCATTCAGCAGATTACATTTTAATTTCAAACAGATTGTTAGAAAGTTCGGCACAGAGTTACATAAATTTTATTAGCAGCAATTACAACTTAAGAAACGAGCTTGTTTTTGTTAATGACATTTTTGATGAGTTCTCTTACGGTTACAACAAACCTGAAGCGATAAAAGATTTTTTACAGTTTGCTAATTTAAATTGGGTTTCTCCACCTCCATCTTACTTAGCTCTTCTTGGTGATGCGAACTACGATTATAAAAAGAAACATAAACCACCTCCATCAACTGAAAGACTTAATTTAGTCCCGTCGTATGGTTTTCCTGTCAGCGACAGCTGGCTTGCAATGTGGGATACAACAAATATTAATCTTGCACAGATGTTTGTTGGAAGAATTCCTGCTTCATCGAATGCAGATGTAAATTATTATCTCGATAAACATCAGACATATTTAAATAGATTATATGATGACTTTAATAAACGATACCTGTTTTTCAGCGGAGGAAATGTTTTGGATACCGTACAACTTGCTCTGCTGAAATCTGCAAACGATCTTGTTCTAAATAATATTGTTAAACCAGCTCCTGTTGGCGGAGATGGAATTAATTTTTATAAAACTGCGAATCCTCCAACTAACTTTGGACCTTACAGCCCGGAACAGGTGAACAATGCTATCGACAGCAGCGGATCTTTCATTTCATACATTGGTCATAGCGGAACAGAATCCTGGGATAATGGAATTACAGAGGTTTCCGATCTTCAAAGTTCATTTAATGACAGACTTTCACTGATAACAGATTTTGGCTGTTCGACAGGAAAATTTGCTGAACCGGATGTGGATGCTTTTGGTGAACTCTTTATTTCCGGCTCACAGGATGGTCAGGCGATTGCTTATCTGGGAAATGCAAGCTGGGGATATGTTTCCACTTCAATAAATTTTCCGAGAATATTTTATGAAGAGTTGTTAATCGATTCATCTCTCGTAATGTCGGAAGCACATTATCTCGCCAAATATACTTTGCTCAATCAGTACGGAACCGGCGAAGTGAACAGGGTTTTTAACTATTGTAATGTCTTTTTCGGCGATCCTTTAATTAGTTTTAAACTCCCGCCCAAACCGAATTTTTCAATTACAAACGGCTCAATCGTTCTGATGGATTTTTTCCCGATTGATACCGATGATTCTGCTGAAGTAAAAATTGAAATTATTAATTTCGGAAGTGTTCCGGGAGATTCAGTGCTGATTACAATTGAAGATATTTATTCAGGTAGTCAGAATTACTTCAAAGAGTTTAATATTCCATCACCGCTTTACAAGAAAAATATTTTTGTAAAAATACCTGTGTTTGGAAAAGTAGGTGAACATAATTTAAATGTGGAACTGGATAAGAATAACCTGGTTGATGAGATTTATGAAAATGATAATACAGCTGAATTTAATTTTATAGTTTATTCAACTTCGATTAGACCAATTGAAGCTGAAAAATTTTATAATTCCACTAAGAACCATTTTGTTTTTCTCAATCCTGTTTTGTTAGCTGATGAATCAGTTTCATCAGTGAAAGTTTCTTTCGCTGATAATGAAGATTTTTTAAATTCTATTGAAGCAGATATAAAACTTGATACTGTTACTTCTGTTTACGATTCGTTACCTATGCAGTTGAATAAACGTTACTGGTGGAGAGCAAGATTAAATGCACCACAGATTTCGTGGTCAGAACCATATTCATTTTATAATGAAAATTTTGATTATGAATGGTATGTTAATCACTCTTTTAAAACTGATGATGTTCAGGTGCAAAATGTTATTTTCGATTCAACAAATAATTTATGGAAATTAACTAATTATGAAAATGTTCTGGAAATTGGATCTGCAGGATATGATGACGGGGAATTCGGATCAATAAAACTTAACGACTTCGAACAGCTGCCGAATACTTTTTACTGGGGAATTGCAACTGCATTAATTGATTCCATAACTTTTGAATCATCCGACTACAGGTATTTTACATTTTATGATCCGGCTCCTGCTGATTCGCTGATCAGTTATATTAATTCACTTCCCGATGGTACTTTGCTTGCAATGGCAATTTGCACTGATGGAGCTCAATCGGTTCTTGGATTTAGCAGCGGAACTCTGGTTAGAATGGCGATAGAAACTTTAGGAAGTTTGTACGTGGATAGTGTTGCGTACCGGGATTCGTGGTGTATAATCGGAAAAAAAGGAGCACAGCAGGGAACGGTTCCTGAATCTTTCAGAAGACAATTTTCTGGTCCTGCTTCGATAGATACAACTATCCAGGTCTTCAATCAAAACGGCTGGGTTGAATTTCCAATCATAAAAAATTCTGCCGGATGGATTGACGTTACGAAAGTTGATTCACTCATTTCAGGAAGTTCAATTTCATTTATTCCGCTGGGAATTAAAAATGATAATTCTATTGATACTTTGAACACACTTGTCTTCTCTGGAAATACAGCAGACATAAGTGGAATTGATACGGACACTTATGTTTCTTTGAAACTGGTTGCTGAGTTACAGGCAAATCAAAATTTTGAAACTCCGTTTCTAAAAACACTAGGAGTTAATTTTATTCCAGTTCCTGAGCTTGCAACAAACTACCAGGTTGTTAATATTTCCGATGACTCAGTAACGATTGGCGAAGATATTGATCTATCGTTTTATGTTTACAATGTTGGTGAAAGCAAAGCCGACAGCTTTAATATAAAAGTTGAAGTTATAAATGAAGACAATTCACGGCTAACAATTTTCACTCAGCAGATTGATTCATTGAGTTCTGATGATCGTAAACTTTTCAATCTTATACACAATACTATATCCGGAAGCGGATTAAAATCTTTTCTTATCAGCATAGATTCTGATAACCAAGTTAGAGAATTATATGAAGACAATAATTTTTTCAGCATCCCTTTTTACATTCAGCCAGATACAACAACTCCGACAATAGCAATTACATTTGACGGAAATGATATTGTTGATGGTGATTATATTTCTCCTCAACCTGTTATTCATATCGAACTGACGGATGAATCTCTGCTCCCGATATCCGATCCGTCTTCTGTAATGGTTCATCTCAACGATGAATTAATCCCATCCGATACTTCAATTATTACTTATCAGTTTTCAACAACTAATCCAAAAGTTACTGTTGATTTCACACCAGCACTTGCAGATGGCGAATATGCAATAAAAATTTTATGGAGAGATGCTGAAGGAAATATTGTTGACTCAAGCGGAGTGGAAAAATTTTTCCTCGTTTCCAACGAAGCGAAAATACTTTATGTGTACAATTATCCGAACCCGACAAGCGGAGAAACATATTTTACTTTCAAGCTTACTCAGGTTCCGGAAGAAATCAGAGTTAAAATTTTTACTATTGCCGGCAGACTTGTAAAAGAATTAATTTATTCTTCTTCAGATTTGAAATTTGACTTTAACAAACTTTACTGGAACGGCAGAGATGAAGACGGAGATGCTTTGGCGAATGGAGTTTATTTATACAAAGTTATAATGAAAGCCGGTGAGAATTCAGAAGAGGTAACACAGAAGCTTGCGATTGTGAAATAAATCGAGGTTCTGATTTTATAGAAGAATAAAATCCTACTACCAATCATTCGTATCAAATACACGATTATTCAAGGCCCCACATTAACCTAAAATCACTCCTTTATTTTACTAATGAATTTATTTTCACGTTAATGTCCCTAATAGTGTTCAACTATCACTAATTAACAGCCATTAATCCACAGAAAGGAAAAATTGATATGTTATACTTTTATAAAAAATTGATCTTCAGTAGAATTGCAAGAATTACTTTTCACAAATCACAAATAAATTTCTTTGCATCATTTTTACTTTTCACTTCAATTTGTATAGCACAGTGGGATACGCAAAGTCCGATTCCTACGTTTCTTGATGTCAGGGGTGTCGGTGCCTCAACATCAGAACGAGTCTTTATTGCAACTGAGGATAACTCCTTCGATGATGGAGGAGCATTATTCGAATCCAATGATGGAGGAGTTACATGGGTTCAACGTAATGTGCCATTCAGTTTATTTGATGGGTTCAATGGGCTGTTCTTTTTTGATAGTCAGAATGGATGGGCTTTTGGTAATGACAACTATAGAACGACGGATGGTGGTACAACATGGACACAACTTCCTTTCCTTGGTTCGACTTACTTTATGAAATTTTACACAACAAACTTTGGTTTGGCTACTGGTAATTTTGATCGTTATGTAAGCTACGATGCAGGAAATAACTGGGTAGTTTCTCCTAACAATATATTTGCATTCGATTTTATCGATAATCAGCTTGGTCTCGGAGTTTCAGAGGAAGGTGTATTCAGAACTATAGATGGTGGAAATTCTTTTACATCTGTAGTAACCGGTGATGCGAAGTCTGCAGTTTTTCTTTCAAGTACAACAGCTGTTTGTATTGTTAATGGAATTTTTAATCGCTCGACAGATGGTGGTTTAACGTGGATTTCAGGAGTTTCAGCTAACGAAAGAACCAAACTTCTTGCAGTCTCTTCAAATGTTGTCATGGCTTGGGGAAGAACCGGAGTATGGCCGAACTATGATGACAGAATTTTGAGATCTTCAGATGGTGGACAAACTTGGGATGATTTGGGCGAAGTGATTCCAGAAGGTGTTGATGAATTCACAGTTGTTAATTTACAAATTATAGTTGCAGCTGATCTAAGTGGAAATATGTATCAATCAACGGATGCAGGTTTAAACTGGGTACAAACATTTGTCTCCAGAGGTCAGCAGCCTAGTTACTTTAATAGTTCAGCGCCACACTTTGCGAACACACAGGTTGGTTATTTCGGTTACGGTGCCGGATATGTCATTAAAACTACAGATGCTGGTGCGTCATGGTACCAGATTTCAAGTGGAACCGGTAAAAATTTTAATGATGTAGATAGATTTCCAAATGGGAACATGCTTGCTGTCGGTGACAATGGATCTTTACTAACAAGTAATGGAATTTCTCAATGGATCATAGAGGAAAGGTTTACTCAACAAAATATTAAAGCCGTTCAAGTGATTAATTCTAACGAGGCTGTTGTTGTTGATGAAACAGGTCAGGTCTACAAAAGTACTGATGGTGGTATAACTTGGTTAATAGTTCCCGGAATACCTGAAAGTATGTCATCCGCCGAAGATATTCATTTCACAACATCACTCGATGGATGGATAATCGGACAAAGCTTTAACATAGGTGCTTTATATCATACAACGGATGGAGGAGTTACTTGGATTCCTGTTACAGATTTTTTAGGTGGTTACATTTCTGTTGATGTTGAAGGTTCAAACATCTGGGCTGCGAATGTTGGTGAAATATTTTATCATAGCACTGATAACGGTACAACTTGGACACAGGGTGAACTTCCATGGTCACCAGTTCAAATCGGTGATATGGATTTTTATAACGAAAACATTGGATACGCAGTTGGTTGGTGGGGTCAGGCATTCCGAACTAACGATGGTGGAATTACTTGGGAAATTTTAACTACACCAACAACCGATCATAGTTTCACTGATATTTATTTATTGGGTCCAAATGAACTTTGGATAAGCACAAACGATGATGTTGCATATTATTCAGCAACAGGTGGACAAAGTTGGTCGGTTATGGATATCGGTTCGGAAGGTTTTGGAAATTTTACTTCAATTGTAGCAGTACCTGGCGGAGATGCCTGGACTGTGGGTTATCAAGGATATATCGAAAGATTCATTGGTCCACCACCGCCTCCGGTAAATATACTTCCGGTTGCGTCTTTTAATTTTACAACATTCGGTCTTACAGCTAACTTTATAGATACAAGTACAGATCCAGATGGATTTATCGTTAGTTGGGAATGGAATTTTGGTGACGGCTCTACTTCTACAGAACAAAATCCATCACACACTTACGAAACTGCAAACACATACATTGTAACTTTAACAGTTACTGATGACGACGGAGATACAGGAACTATGGGACGTCTCGTTATTGTTCAGCCTGGTCCGGGTGGAACTTTTGGTGATTTTACAGAAGTAACTCCGTTTGATTCAATTTTCATCACCCCACAGGACGAAGATTTCTGGGTTATCACTACAGCTCCTGCTGATTATGATGTCGATGGTGATCTCGATATTGCTGTTCTTGGATATTATGTGGAATACTTTGTAAGTGTTGAATATAGACTTCTTCTTTTACGGAATGATGGTCCAGTCGATTCGGTTCAATGGAAATTTTCATATTTCAATATTCAGTTAGAAACACTTACTGCCGGATCTTCTGATCTCGCTTGGGGTGATGTTGATGGTGATACTGATCTTGATCTTGCAGTTGGTACCGATGGATTAACAGTAGTCTATCGAAATGATGCAGGTTTTCTTTCACTGACTGATTCTGACCTTCCGGGATACTGGGAAGATAATAGTCAGGCAGATTTTGATCTTCGATCAATTAGCTGGGCTGACTTCGACAACGATAGTGACCTGGATCTTTTAATTCCTTCTGTATTCAGCGACACTTCATTTTCATTTCGTACTGCGTTAATGAGAAATGATGGCCCGAATGGAACAGGTGGATTTGTCTTTACTGAAATTGAAAATGTTTTTTCTCCCACAGCTCATGCTCAAAGTTCATGGGCAGATTTTGATGGAGATCAGGATCTTGATCTTCTGTTTATCAATGTTTCACCGTTAACCGATGAAGGTTTTATCCGTCGTTACAGAAATGATGGCAATGGTGTTTTTGCCGGGGAAGATATACTGGGTTCATTAAGAGTTGAACATGGCGAAGCTCAATGGGGTGATTACGATGGTGATGGTGATCTCGATATACTTGTTGCAGGTAATATTTTCGATGTCGACAGTAATTATGTTGCAATGGCTTTACGGATTTATCGCAATGATAATGAAACTTATGCTCCATTTGAAGTAATAAATTGCATTCCTTGCGAAGGCTGGTTCGATCTTACTGCAGCAACATGGGCAGATTATGATTCCGATGGTGATATGGATATTCTTCTTGCGGGAAATTATAATTCAGGTTCCGAGATTGAAGGAAGAGCAAGAATCTATAAAAATGAAAATGGTATTTTCACTTTATCCGATAACGAACTTCCTGCACCAAGAGCAAGCGGCGACCGTGGAGGAACATTCTCATGGTTTGATTTAGATGGTGAAGGTGATCTCGATTATTTCATTGCCGGTCAGTATTTCGTTCCGGGTGGAAATGGACTTGTTGAAGCACAGATGCATGTTTACCGCAATGATGTGTTAGATCAGAATGAAGCACCAACAGTTCCGACCGGACTTGATGCTGCATTGCTCACTGAAAATACAGTTCAATTATCCTGGATTTCCTCAACAGATGATCACACACCGTCTCCTGCATTGACTTATGACCTGACAATAGTAAAAACAGGAACACACGTACCGATAAATAAGTTGAATGGGACAGAACAACTTTTTATTACACGTCTTCCTGAACCGGGAAATATCAGTGCTGTTAATGAATGGATATTGACAGGATTGCCGAATGGAATTTATGAATGGAAAGTTCGTGCAGTTGATGCAGCATATATTGGAAGTGATATAGCAATTGGTGAGTTCAGCCTTGGTGTACTTGTAGTCGATGAAACGGGAGATAATATTCCTGATAAATTTAGTGTTGAGCAGAACTACCCGAATCCTTTCAATCCTGTTACAACAATCAGGTATTCTGTACCGAAGGAAGTATTGGTTTCACTAAAAGTCTACAACATTATTGGTGAAGAAGTAACCGCACTTGTTAATGAAATTAAACAGCCGGGAAATTATAATGTAACTTTTGATGCATATAATTTATCAAGCGGTGTTTACTTTTACAGAATAAAAGCTGGTGACTTTTCAGAAGTAAAAAAGATGATAGTTAATAAATAATAATTGTAAATTATATTTTAACGGGAACCCCCGATCCTTGTCGGGGTTTCTTTTTTCTTTTTAACTGTTACTTTATCTCCACTAAAAACTTTCCTAAATTTAATAAGTTAATGAAACAGTATTCTTTCGTTGTTCAATCAATGGAGGCAGCAAATGAAAGTTAACTACGTAATTATTTTTGTAAGCAATATGAAGCTGTCAATCGGGTTTTATAAAAACATTCTCGGACTCACTTTAAAATTTGAAACTCCAGAATGGAGTGAATTTACTGCTGAAGGTGCAACTCTTGCTCTTCACAGAAGCTCAGCTTTGCCTGTTAATGAAGATCCTAAAAAAATTCCACCGGGAAGATGCAGACCGGGGTTGAGTGTTTTTAATCTTGATGAGTTCCATAAACGGATGATTGAGAATAATGTTCAATGTCTGCAGGAACCCAAAGAAGTTTTTGGTGCAAGGATTGC
>JANWIS010000196.1 GCA_025449775.1 Ignavibacteriaceae bacterium | reverse complement strand
TGATGCTGGAATAAAATTCTTTTGTTGAAATAAAAACTTACCCAGCTATTTTTTTCATTTTCACCAGGAATATTCTTCTGAACATTCGAACCGATAAAATTATCTTCATAAAAACCATATTCATCCGAATGGAATTTGTGCAGTTCAGCAAATTCTCTTCCGAATTCTTCAAAGAAATTTTTGTTTTTATTGCCCGTTGAAATGAACTCCAATAAAATATAATCTTCACAAAAACTTATAACTTCAGGAATTCTTATTGCTTTTGCGCTGGCAAGCTCTTTCAATCCGTGAGCTTCTTTAATAAACATGTTGTCTGAAATTCCCTCGTTGTATTTCAGGAAGATTTTTGAACTATCATCTAATTCTACTTTAAATGCATTGCTAATGCATCCGCCAGAGAGTGAAGAAATGTTTTTAATTTTTTTACCAAGCTTTTCCTCAATCTGGATTTTTATTTTCTCTTCTGATGTCATCATCCACTTTTTTAAACAAACCTTTAACTGAATCTTCAAGTATATCAAGAACTAATTCAAATCCATGATTTCCGCTGTAAAATGGATCTGGTACTTCATCAATTGATTTATTATTCCCGAAGCTTGTCATCTTAAAAACTTTTTTCCTGTATTCGTTCTTTTTATCAAGCGAAATAATTTCATTGTAATTTTCATTATCCATTGTAACAATGTAATCAAAGTACTCAAAGTCTTTAAGAGGATTAAACCGCCTTGCACGACTATCCAGTTCGTAGCCTCTTTTTGAAGCGTGCATAATCATTCTCGGATCAGGTGATTCCCCGTTATGATATTCAAGCGTTCCGGCTGAATCTATTTCAATTGTTTCATCCAATCCCTTCTGCGCTACGAATTTATTTGCTATTCCTTCAGCAGCCGGTGACCTGCAAATGTTTCCCATACAAACGAAAAGTATTTTTTTCTTTTGTTTCAATTTACTTTCTTAATTGTTTTACAATTCTAAAACCAAAATAATCCTTTAAAACAAAAAAGGCGAATAAGATTATTCGCCTTGAAAAATTTTAATTGTCACAAAAGGTCTGTGATAAGCTTTAATACTATCATCTACTTAGATGCTAGTTTTACCTGGAAAGTAATTTTCTCTTCACCACGTTTTACAATTATATCAACAACATCGCCGGGAACGAAATCACTGAGCGCATAAGTGAAATCATAAATGTTTGAAATTTTCTTTCCACCGAATTCAATAATAATATCGCCGCCTTGCAAACCGGCAAGCTGTGCCGGACCTCCTTCAGAAACTCCGCTGATTTTATAACCGTCAACATTGCTTGCAAAATCAGGTACAGTTCCGACATAAACTTTTCTCACAAACATCTGCTGCGAATCTTTTTTCTCGACTAATAAATAATCCGGTCTTTCCGAAATACTATCCACATCTTTAACAATATCATAAACGAAGTTCAGAATATCTTTTTCTCCTTTAAAATTAATTTTTTCCACATCGTCGGAAGGTTTATGATAATCTTCGTGTGTTCCGGTAAAGAAAAATAAAACAGGAATCTTCTTCAGATAAAATGAAGAATGATCGCTCGGTCCGAATCCGTCATCATTAAAAGTAAGTTTAAATCCGTATTGATTGTGCTTATTTAAAATAACTTTCCAGGTAGATGATGTGCCCGTTCCATAAACAATTAATGAACTGTCTTTCAATCTTCCGATCATATCCATATTTATCATTGCAATTCCATTTTCAGCAGGGAAGGGCATGCTGTTGACTAAATAATTTGAGCCAAGCAGTCCCATTTCTTCTCCTGAAAAAGTAAAGAAAGCAATATTCCTTTTTATTTTTTCTTTTTCAGATGCAAACTTTTCAGCTAATTCTAAAACACCTGTCGTACCAGATGCATTATCATCAGCACCATTATGGATTTGAGGATCATCTCCGCGATAAAGAGAACCTTCACCGCCCATTCCGAGGTGATCGAAGTGTGCACCTATTATCAGCCATTCATCTTTGTGTGAAGAGTCATTGCTTTCAATATATCCGCCGACGTTCCAGCTTACTGATTTGACTTCTTGAATTTCCGTAATGATTTTTGCAGAAGAGTTTTTTAATTCAAACGAAACAGGGATTTTTGTTTCAATTATTTTGTCAAATATTTCTTTTAAATTTTTCCCGTCTGATTCAAATAATTTTTCAATAATATCTCGTTTAATACTTACAACTGCAAAATCAGTTACTGATCCGCCTCTGTCATATTCAAATTCAACAAGATCATCTGTTGATTTATTTTCATCATAAGGATTGACGAAGATAATCCCGATAGCACCTTTATCTCTCGCAACAGAAGATTTTTTTCTTAGTGCTGAGTGAGAATCAAATTCAGAATGAGCGACTTTTGGTTCCGGTGTGTTTCGAAGAACGATTACTATTTTGTCTTTTACATCAATTCCATCGTAGTCGTCGTACTTAAGATCAGGTGCTGAAATCCCGAATCCAACAAAAACTAATTGACCTTGAACAGTTGCATTACCAGAAAATGGTGCTGTAATATATTCTGCATGAAGTACCGGTTTTAAATCATTCTTACTAGTAGAAAAAGTAAGTTCATTGTTTTCTGTCAGCTCGATTGTTTTGATGAATGGAAATTCCTGTAAGTAGCTGCCATCGAAAATTGGTTTCAACCCGGATTTTTTAAATTCATTACTGATGTATTCTGCTGCTTGTTTTATTTCTTCTGTTCCGCTGTCTCTTCCTTTTAATTCATCTGATGCCAGATAATTTAAGTGCTCATTAATTTCTTCTTCTGTAATTTCAGGAGTATCAATTATCTGACAGAAAGTTGTTTGGCTGATGAAGAAGAATATTGATACTATTGAACTGAAATAGATTTTAAGCATTTGTCCTGTGGTAAATTATTTATGATTTGTCTGGAGTTAATCAACCCAGTCCGCGTAGAAAACGTTTGTGTCGCCTTCATTTTTATTAAACCTGTTCGAACAAAAAACGAGATGCTTTCCATCTCGCGTGAACATTGGAAAACCATCGAAGGTTTCGTTAAACGTAATTTGCTTTAATCCTGTTCCGTCTATATTAATTAAATAGAGATCAAAATTTCTTCCACTCTCACTTTTCAAGTTGGAAGAAAAAATAATTCGTTTACCATCCGGATGAAAGAATGGTGCAAAACTGGCTTTACCAAAATTTGTTATTTGCTGAATATTTGAGCCATCAGAATTCATTACATAAAGTTCAAGAGTAGTTGGACGAAACATTCCGTTCATTGCAAGGTCTTCATAATCTGAAAGTTCCTCATCAGTTTTAGGTCTGCTTGCTCTGAATACAATTTTACTCCCATCAAGTGAAAAGAAAGCTCCGCCGTCGTAGCCTTTTTCGAAGGTGAGTCTTTTCTGATTGGAACCATCAATGTCCATCACGTAAAGTTCAGGATCGACGTCTCTTGTTGAAGTGAAAACTATTTTATCGCCCTTTGGCGAAACTGTTGCTTCAGCATCATAACCATTTGATGAAGTTAGACGATGCAATTCTGATCCATCAGCATTTGCTGAAAAGATATCGAACGTTTCATATAATTTCCATACGTATCCTTTTGATCGATCCGGTGGTGGAGGACAATTTTCATCAGCTAAATGTGTGGATGCATAAATTATTTTTTCATCACCTGGTAAAAAATATGAACAGGTGGTTCTTCCTTTGCCTGTAGAAATGAGCTCCTTATTGCTTCCGTCAATGTTCATTTTGAAAACCTGGTCGCATTTAATTTCACCTGAAGTCGATTGGAATATTATTTTTTGTTCATCAAAAGAAAGATAAGCTTCCGCATTCTCACCGACATCGCTTAGCATTTTCAGGTTTGTTAAATGTTTCTCACCTTCAATTATAAATGTCTCATTCTGTTTCTGAGGAAAAGTTATTGAGTGCAAAGCAACAATTATTTGAGTAAGAAAAATAATTATCTTCATTTTTATTTCTTTTTATTATTCAGGAACGTGGACAAGAAAATATTTTTTAGCAGATTTTCCTATTGATACGGCTTCTTTTAATGTCATGTGCATGTCATCAGGAGTTTCTTCATCATGTCCGGCTTCAAGTACTGCCAGATCAGCATTTCGTGCATGTTGCACAAGTTCTTCACAGTATGCAGTATCACCGCCATAACAAATTTTCATTCCATCAAATGAAAAATTATAACCCATTGCAGGAACCTGTCTAGTTTTTCCCGATGACAAATATTCTTTATGTATAACAGGGAAAGGTTCAACTGTCATGTGGGAAGTAAAAATTTTGTTTGTTTTTTTTATTGATACCAGATTTATTTTATAAGTGATTGAACGTGAATAAACTTTTTTGAACGCATTGTATATGCTTTCAATTTCTACGCAGCCATCAGGGTAATGAATATTCAGCGGGGTTTTTTTCTGCATAACACGAAGATAAGTGAGAAGCGACCAGACTCCACCGACATGATCGTGATGACCATGAGTTATAAAAACATCCGAAAGATTTAAAAGGTTTTTCACGCCCAATTCTGTATTGAGATCCCTCAGAATTCCATCACCGGGATCGATTACAAAATGTGAATTGCCAGCTTTTAACAATATCCCGGTAGCAATATTCGGAATCGAGCAGAAAATTTTCATTGAAAAGTTTTTCTTTTTCCAGCTCAACGGGTATTTCTGTTCTTTCATTTATTCTTAATATTTTTTGCGTAAAGGTTATTTATCTCTGAAGTGCTTACATTTTTTGGGTTCTTTACATCTTGCAAAGATGTTGAACGAATAGCTTTCGAAATTAAAATCCAATCCTTCACTAATATCTGCAGGAAGTTTTTTAACTCTTTGATCTGCAAACTCTACGATTCTTCCGCAATCCACACAAATTAAATGGTCGTGAACCTGTCTCTTAAAGCTGCTTTCATACCTGGTTATATGATCACCGAAGTGTCGTTTTGAAAGCAACTCACAATGTGAAAGCAGTTCGAGTGTTTTGTAAACTGTGGCTCTTGAAATGCGCGAGTTCGCATTCTTCATTATTATATAAAGATCATCAGCACCGAAATGTCCGTCATAGTCTAATGCTGCATCAAGTACTTCAAATCTTTCAGGTGTGATCCTGTTTTTACCAGCTTTAAGAAAGCTCCGGAATATTTCTTCGGCTTGTGAATTTCTCAATTTTAACTTTTCTCTTGTGATATAAAAATATGATTGTCATTTTCTTTAAGCAACATACTTATTTATCCAAATATTTTTTTTATTGAATACCAAAAAATCTCAACCCGTTGACTGTGATAAAAGTCATAACATAAGCCAGCGAAGTGAAAATTATTATTTGAAGGGTCGGGGTTTTCCATCCGCCCGTTTCTTTTCTAGAAACTGCAACAGTCGATAAACATTGGAGCGCAAAAACAAAAAATACAATTAGTCCTATTGTAGTAGCATAAGTAAAAAGTTTTTTATCAGTGCCTTCGATTTTCGCATTCCTAATTGAGCTTAGCAGTGAACTCTGTGTTTCATCATCATCTTCAGTTACCTTAAAAGTTAATGCGAGTGAAGAAACAAAAACTTCACGTGCAGCAAATGCTGAAATTAGGGAAACTCCAATTCTCCAATCCATTCCTATAGGTGACATAAAAGGCTGAATTAATTTTCCCAGATCTGAAGCATAAGAATGTTCTAATCTTTCAGCTCGTTCTGAATTTAGGATTTGTTCAGTTGTTCTACCGTCAGATTTTAATTCAGGTTCGATGTGAGGAAAAAAAGTTAAAAACCACAACACTAGTGAAAAACCAAGTATGATCGGACCGGCAGTGAGTATATATTGCTTGGAGCTATTATATG
>JANWIS010000195.1 GCA_025449775.1 Ignavibacteriaceae bacterium | reverse complement strand
TAGAAAACCAATTAGATTGCATTAATTTTTCTTAGCATAGAATTACAACAAAATCTAAAGAAAGAAATAGTTAATTAAATACTAAGCTAAGAAGTCGCCCTAAATAATGCAGGAAATTAAAAACGAATCAATCAGTTAAATACGAAAATGTATTATATGTTATAGCCCCGATTTGATTGGTAATAACTTCTAAGTGCAAGATACCAATTTTTCCGCAATGAATTAAAGGTCAAAAAAAAATGTAGTTAATTACCTGTGGATTTTTTATACAAGATGCTTGCTATTTGTATTTACTTAAACGAACAGAATTAAAATTAGGTTTAAAAATAAAATGGCTTTTGTGTTGAATGTAAATTTATTTTGGAGGGGAAATTTAAAAAACCCTCGGGGTCTAATTGAACCCCGAAGGTAATAAAAATTTTTATTGAAGGAGTACCATCTTTTTAATATCTGTAAACTCTGAGGTTTCTAATCTGTATAAATAAACTCCTGATACAAGTCCTGATGCATCGAAAGTAAATTCATGACTTCCGGCACTAAATTCACCGGCTGCGATTACCGACACCATTTCACCAATCATATTGTAAACTGTCAGTTTTATATTAGTTTTATTTGGCAGTTGTATTCTAATAACTGTTGATGGGTTGAAAGGGTTCGGGTAATTCTGCATCAATTCATAATTTGCAAGTTCGGGAATATCGACAAATATCTCTGGTGAATAAGTGGACACACCGGTTTTCGATATTTCTTTTAGTCTGTAATAGTACCTGCTTTCAGTTAAATCCTGATCACTGAAATTATAAGTGTTCTGATTTGTTGTTGTTCCATTTCCATCTATAAATCCAATTTGAACATAAGGAGTAGTATCACTTTTTCTTTGAACTTCAAAACCAAGACAATTAGTTTCGGACGCAGTAACCCATTCAAGTGTTACCGTTCCATTAGAATAAGATCCACCGAACGAAGTTAATTCAACCGGTACTACATCTAATCCCCATATTTCTGCTTCATACAAACCAGCCCACTGACTTTGATTGTTAGAAAGTGAAACTAATTTTATATATCTGCAAGGTATAAGTTCAAAATCAAGTATTGTCCATTCGCTTGATGATGATGAAACTGATTCTGCAATTGGTGTCCAATTAATCGCATCATCGGATGTAAAGACAGAATAAACATAAATTCTTCCGCTTGACCAGTCAACGAATGAAAACCTGGTTTGCCCGACAATTTTCTCATCTCCAAGATCAAACCTTATTTCATCCGGCATTGGAATAGCACCTCCCCATCTTGATTCTGGATTAACATAGTAAGTGATTCCATCTATTGAGTTTGGTGGTACATAGTTCTGGAACCATTGAGCTGCATAAGCTTCAACAATATTTAGTTGGACAAGTTCTTCCATAAAAACATAATCGTAATCAGCAAAATTTGCTGTTGATGAAATTTCATTGCCTGCAAGATCAGTTATATTGTTTACTGTTACAGTATAAGTTGCAGGAGTATGTGTTGATGTAGTTAATGAAACTGTACTTCCTGTTAAAGAAGCAGAAAACACATTAATATTGTTGGTTATTGAGTAGTTGGCTGTATTTTGAGCACCAGATTGCTCAAGCGGTTCAGAAAAATTTATTAGCAGCGTAACTGAATCCAAAAGTGTAGCACTTACAACTTCAGGCGCTGTTAAATCTATTAATACAGTTGAAAAATTCCAGACACTGCTTGAAGTAGAATTTCCCTGGTTATCTTTTGCAACAACACGCCAATAATATGTTGTGTTAGTATTTAATAATCCTGGTAAAAAAGTTGTGAGTAACTGATTAACCGATACAAGTGGAGGATTGTTATTAGTTCCAAAATAAATATCATATGTTAATGGGTCACCATCAGGGTCGCTGCAAGTCCAGCTCATCGTTAAATTTATTGGTAAACCTGATCCGCCGTTAGCAGGAAAAGGATTTGATGGTGCATTTGGAGGATAATTTCCTCCGGCACCTGGAAATTCCCAGGCACCTATTGTCGGATTGCTTCCTCTTGGAACAGGATAACTCCAAGGAATATAAGGGTTGTTAAAACATTCCCATTCAACTCCCTGTATTCCCCAGCCTTCAACCAATGATTGCAGGTTAGCTCCATTATTTGTAGCTGGTGATCCGGCAAGAAGTGAAAAATTTGAATTAAGTACATCGAGGAATAAAGGGTTTGAACTCATTCCATTTGGATCAGCGCCTGTTCCTTGCCAATATGAAAAAGTTCTGCATCCTGCAGCTATTCTTGGTCCCTCATTACTTGAACCATTTACAAACCACAGGTTATAATCTATATTTGTTTTTATTACACTTGAAGGATACCAGACCGGTCCGCAATCATCCTGTATCACACATAAATTATTCTTGAAGTACATAGTATCAGTGTAATCATAATGTGTTCCTGAAGTTGTCCCATCAGCATTCGCATAAAAAGTATTATTGATCACAATATTTCTTCCGTTAGGCATTTGTTGACCGCCATTTCCTGAAGCAAAATATTGTGCTACACCTGTTCCTATACTTGTGAAAACATTATTATACCAGATGGATACATAACCAGCGTGACTGTTTCCATTCATCATTATCTGTGAATTGTATTTACATATATTTTTAAAATAATTATTTGCATAGGTTACATTGCCTGTCCAATTGTAATATTGGACACAATCAATATGCTGACCACTTGGTGTATCACCTGCTACATTTTTATTTTCAATATAATTTCCTATCAAGAATGTATTGTTTTGGCCTCCATAGCAAGAAATTAAATCCGTTTGTGCATTAACCTGGGTATCACATACTACATAACACCATCTTATCCAAACAGAATCCATCTTGGCTGCTTTCGGACCACCTGAACCTGCAGCATTATAATCACCATATTGCCAGATTGAATTAATACACTTTGTAATTCTTAAAGAATCCAGAAAGACATTATTAATCGGATTAGTAAGACGAACGCCTATGCCTGAATTACGAATACTTAATTTCTTTATTCGAATGTACTTTTTGTTTGAAATGTTTACCCCGTTGCCTGAGCTGACAAAAGTAGCTGGCAGAACATTTATTGGATCTGCCATATAAGTAATAATGTTTCCAGGTGTACCTGATTTACCAGGAGTGAATGAACCGTATGTACCCTGTCCAAAGTAAACATAATCCCCAGGTTGAATAACACTATAGCTTATCTCTGCCAGAGACCAGGCATTTGCTCTTGAAGTTCCGTTATGAGATCCAGCACCAGTCGGAGTTACGAACCAGATATCTGAGCCGGCTTGGGGATAAAATGAGAATGGTAATATAATTACTAAGATAAGGGCATAAAATATTTGCATCATATATTCTCCCTAAATGTCATGAAGTATAAACAACTAGAATTTTCGGTCAGCAAGAAAGCCTTATTGAATTGCTTATTTTGTTAACCGACCACCATTGGTTTATAACAGTTTCAATTAAGGTGCCATTTTCAAGATATCTTCATCGGTTTTGTATTAAAATAATTTGACTTACAATTAATTGATTATACCAAATACACCGTCAAAAATTGACGACAATGTTGGATTGAGCGACAATTTGCTCATATTCTCAGGCACTCTTAATTTATTATCAAAACACATAAACGCAACAATATTTTTTAATTGTAACATATTAAAGGCAGATTTCTCTCAAGTCATTGATTTTAGGACTTATCTTACAAATTGAACTATATAGAAGATTTTTTGAAGTGTTAATGAATAATTGATAATAAATTAAGTTTAAAAAAAGAAATGTATTGTGATTAGTATTATTGATCTGATGTACTATCACTATTTAGAACTTTGTTGTGGGTACTTAAAAATTATTCTTCACCCGACTTTGATGTTGTTGATTCATTAATAAAGAATAACATCCTACCTTCCTTTTTCCTTAAGGAAGGAAGGAAACAATCTTGTCCCGATTTTTAAAAGATCACTAAAGAACTAAGGCAATAATTCTACTTAGCAGAACCTGTCTTGTATAGCATTTTACTAAATACTTCATAAAACCATGCAACTAAAACCCCTGCGAAAAATCCATATACAAAACACCAGAAAAAACCTATAAATGCTCCACCCCAACTATAAGTATATCCGAAACAGAAATTTTCAATTTTTGAGAATACACCGCCTGGTGCATTACCCAATAAAAGAACCCAAGTACCCAGTAAAACAAATAGCCCGCATACCAATCCTATTGCCATACCGAATGCTCTCTTACGAAGTTCCATTTTGCCCTCCAGTTAATAATAAGTTTATTAGTTTAAGCATCGTGTTTAAAATAAAATTAAATAAATATAAAAACAACAAAACAGCATTAAATCAATGTGTCGTATTAATTTAAATTTGATTTAATAATTTTAATGAAGAAATTTTTCTTACTCATTAACGTTAGTAAAAACTGATTCAAAAAAAATAATTGCACAGGAATTTATCTTTCATGATTCTTAAAAAAGACTGCCGTTTCTTCTCAGGGGATAAACCATGTCACTATCATAAAGAAAATGGAATCAAGTGCGACGACTGTAATTATTATCAGCCGATCTCAAACAAAATCCTAATTATAAAACTCGATGCAGTGGGAGATGTACTTCGGACTACTTCTATCCTTATACCGTTAAAGAAAAAATATCCGAAAAGTTATATAGTCTGGTGTACCAAATTTGATTCTAAAGAATTGTTTCAAAAAAATTCCCTTGTTGATGAAATTATTATTGCGGATGAAGATGCACGTTTCAGGTTGCAGGCAGAAGATTTTGATATTATCATCAATCTCGATACTTCCAAGTTAAGTTCTTCTATTGCTGCATTAGCATCGGGAAAAAATAAAATAGGATTCGTTTTAGATCGGAAAGGATTTGTTGAAGCAACCTCAAAAGAAGCAGAACAATGGCTTGAGATGAGTGCATTTGATGATTTTAAAAAAGCAAATCAGAAATCTTATCAGCAAATAATGTATGAAATATTGGAACTCAATCTTCCAGTTCATAAACCTGTTATTCATATATCCGAATCAATAAAAGCCAGGGTTTCACGTAAAAGTTTTTTTAGCAGAATTAAAAAAGATAAACCTACAATAGGGTTAAATGTTGGAGTCGGGCCGAAATGGCCGAGCAAAGGCTGGCCGATAAAAAGATGGAATGAATTAATTAATCAACTAAATACCAGCAATTTTTATTTACTTTTACTTGGTGGGCCTGCAGAAAATCAAACGCTTACAAATTTATCCGAAGACAAAAAATATCTTATCAATTCAGGCAGCAACAATTCTCTGCTGGAATTTGCAGCAATAGTTGATCTCTGTGACATAATCGTAACTGCCGATACACTTACCCTCCACATTGCAACAGCACTTGATAAAAATATTGTCGCACTTTTCGGACCAACTTCAGCAAATGAGATAGAGCTTTATGGAAAAGGAATAAAATTAATACGTACGGATGAGTGTAAATGCTATTACAGGAATTTTTGTACGGAGGAAATATCTTGTATGGAAAAAATAAGTTCGGTTAGCGTAGTTGATGCAATTAATTCTTTATTAAAATAATACGAATTAAAATTTTCGATTGACTTTATTTTAATTCTGTAACAAAGCCATCTTTAAGCTGATATTTCTTTTTAGATTTTTCGCAGGAAGCAATGTTACTTTTATCAAATATTAATCTGGTTCCGGCTTCAGAAACCCAGCCGATTATTTTTCCGGGAACACCAACTACTAGTGCATAATCCGGAATATCTTTTGTTACAACAGTTCCGGCTCCAATCATACAGTGACTGCCTAAAGTAT
>JANWIS010000194.1 GCA_025449775.1 Ignavibacteriaceae bacterium | reverse complement strand
TGAGTAAATTTGTAATTCTGCAGCAAAAAACCAGTTTTCTTGCGGGACTGGCGAAATGGCAGACGCACCATCTTGAGGGGGTGGCGCTCACAAGGCATGGGGGTTCAAGTCCACCTTCCCGCACCAAAAAGGCAGCTTAGGCTGCCTTTTTTTATGATAAATTTTATTTAAGATGTTTTCTTTCTCTTTTTAGGAGGGGCCGGTACCTTGGCACCTTTTTTTCTAGCTTCGGAAAGTCCGATTGCTATAGCTTGCTCTCTGCTTTTCACAGTTTTTCCGGAGTGTCCGCTCTTTAACGTACCTCGTTTTTCCTTATGTATTGCGCGCTCAACGGATTTTTGCGCAGCAGGACCGTATCTGCGTTTTGTACCTTTTTTCTTTGCAGGCATGACTTGTAAAAATTTAAGTTTCTGGATGGTGCTTATTTTAAGATAATAATTCAGAAAGGGGAAAGGTTCTCGTATCAGGAAACACTCAAATAATTAATATTCCTCGTCTTCGAAATCTTCTTCAATATTTATATCTTCCGGCAGGATATTTGCCTCGCCATTTTGTTTATAAGCTTCATCCTCATGGTCTTCAATATTTTCCAGCAGTTCCGGGTTGCATTCAGGGCATTCACTGCACTCTATATATTCAGGTTTTTCCGGCCACTTAAATTTTTTGACGGTATTACCGTCAAAATCGTGTTCTGCTCCGCAGCTGCAATATGTTTTTCCGTTATCCATCTGTTAAAAATAATACTTACTGCTAAAAAAATAAATAAACTTATTTAATAATATACCGTTAAGGGAGTAATTAATTAATGATTTATAGCTGATAATCTGTAAAAACTTTTTTAAAAACTAAGTAATTTTCAAATGCGCTACTTCCAGTTTCTAACCCGCACGTCACTTGGATAATCAACCTTAAAATCGAGATAAGTTTGATTTAAGCTAACCTCCTCCATGGTTAGTTTAAAATATTCGCCCTGTTTAGGTCTTCTTATTTCCACTTTTTTTGCATATGAACCGCTTCCATGGTCTCTAAAGTTTGAAAACTCAAACGATATTAATGTTATGCCGGATTTGTTGAGATAGATATATTTATAAACAGAGTAATTTGTTTTATCCACCCAGTATTTTCTTGTTATAGTTCCCCGCTTTAATGAAAGAACATATTGCCCGCCTTCTTCACTCATTGAAAGCTCATCCTTTTTCCCCTTAGGTATTCTCACGGTGCCTGAAAATGCGTTCACCATATCGTCAAATGTGCACCTTATTCTGGTTAGTGACCCTATGTTCATTATAGTAGAGGAGCCCGTAGTTACAACATCGTTCAAATCATCAAAAAATGTAAAGCGTTCGCGGTTAAAATGCCCTGTTGCTGCGTCTATTCCCAGCGGACCTTCAATCTTAAACCATACATCATCTTTCTTTTTAACATGAATTTCAATTGAACCTGACTCATCCATCTTTGGGGTTTTGATTGCACTTTCACCCTCTGATAAAATGTTATCAATTTCAGCCGAACGGGTGTTGACCTCTTTGATAATCCGGCTGATTTCAGTTGAATCCTGTGAATAAAGGTTTACAGCTCCGAAAATTACTACCGTTAAAAGGATGCTCAAAAATGTTTTCATAAAATTTTATCTATAACTAATAATAATTAATTGTTAAATTAGCTAATAATTTTAAACAATTCATCACTTTAATACAGTATGTGAAATTCATTAAAAATTAAGAGAAAAGGATAAATTTATTGAAAACGCGGATGGAAAAAGATTCCTTAGGAGAAATTCAAATCCCTTTTGAAGCATATTACGGAGTTCAGACACAAAGAGCAGTTGAAAATTTTCCTGTTAGCGGATGGAAAGCCTACCCGGTAATGGTGGATGCTTATGTATATATTAAAAAAGCAGCAGCAATGACTAATGCAGAGCTGGGTATTCTTGATAAAAAAATTGCAGGTGCAATTGTAAAAGCTTCGGATGAAGTTTTAAAAGGAAAATACAGAGAACATTTTGTAGTTGATGTCTATCAGGCGGGAGCGGGTACTTCGCATAATATGAATACAAACGAAGTTCTGGCAAACCGTGGTATTGAAATACTCGGCGGCAAAAGAGGTGATTACAAGTTTATTAATCCCAACGACCATGTAAATATGGCGCAGTCCACAAATGATACTTTTCCGACTGCTATGAGGATAGCTTCATTAATAATGGTTCAAAAGCTTCTTCCTGTAATTAAACACTTCCAGAAAACATTAGAAAAAAAGGCAAAAGAATTTTCGAAAGTTATCAAATCGGGCAGAACGCACCTGCAGGACGCCGCTCCTATAACTCTTGGGCAGGAATTTGAGGGATATTCAGAGATTGTCAGTAAGCATTACGACCTAATTGCATCAACTCAGAAACATCTCTCAGAAATGGGTATTGGCGGAACAGCAGTAGGCACCGGCTTAAATACTCATGCAAAATACAGGGCACTCATGGTACAAAATCTTTCTAAAGTTACTGGGTTAAAACTAAAGCCTACCAGAAATTATTTTGAAGCTATGCAAAGCATGCTTCCATTTATGGAGCTTTCATCGGCAATTAACAATTTTGCTATTGATATGACTAAGATTACAAACGACTTAAGGCTGCTTGCCTCGGGTCCGACTACAGGTTTTGCTGAGATTATAATGCCCGCTGTACAGCCGGGCTCTTCGATTATGCCGGGGAAAGTTAATCCTTCAATGGCAGAAATGATGAATCAGGTTTTATACCAGGTGATGGGAAACAACCATACTATTATGATGTGCTCACAAGCCTGGCAATTAGAGCTGAACGTAATGATGCCAGTTATGATATTTAATATTATATGGATGATTGAAATATTGAAAAATGCACTTAAGGCATTTGATGAAAAGTGTGTGGCTGGACTCATTGCCGATAAGAAAAAAGCTCGCGAGTATGCAGAAAAATCAATTAGTATTGTAACTGCACTAAACCCGATTATAGGTTACGCCAGAGCTGCGGAGATTGCGAAGGAATCAGTTAAAACAGGCAGGTCAATAATGGATGTAATAAGAGAAAAAAATATAATGCCTGAGAAAAAACTTAATAAAGTTCTTGACTTGATGAAACTAACCAAACCGGGACTATAACAGTTAGTGAATCCAACCCGCGCAGAAATAGATTTTACAAAACTCGCTTTTAATGTTGAGCAAATTAAGCATCATATTCACCGCGGACAGCAAAAGAAGAAGATTAAAATTTGCGGAGTTGTAAAAGCAAATGCATACGGGCATGGTATAGATCAGGTAAGTAAAAAACTCGTTGATTTAGGTGTCGATTTTCTTGGGGTTGCAAATTATGACGAGGCGATTCGTTTAAGAAAATTAATACCAAATACTCAAATACTCGTTTTTGGAACGCTTGTACATTCAAAACTAGAACCGGAAAAGTATGTTTCAATATTACATGAGCATAAACTTACTGCAACTGTAGCATCTTTTGATACTGCAAAATTTCTCAATGAATACAGTACTAAGTTTAGAAATAAATTTAAGATACATATTAAAGTTGATACCGGGATGCGAAGGATTGGACTGGATTACAAAAGAGCTTACAGGAATATTCTGCAGGTTGCCGCATTAAAGAATCTTGAGATTGAAGGGATATTTACTCATTTTGCAGCATCTGAACTTAAGAATAAATCTTTCTCCAAGCTCCAGCTAAGCAGGTTTAATGATTTGCTTAATGAGCTGAGAAAAGCAGGATTAGAATTTCCGATAGTTCATGCAGCTAACAGCGGGGCAGTGCTTGATTTAAAGGATTCATATTTTAATATGGTTCGTCCGGGGTTATTGTTATATGGATACTATCCGGGAAATGGAATCAGGAATAAAATTAAGCTTAAACCGATTATGAATTTGAAATCCAAGGTAACGTATATAAAGAAAGTCGATAAAGGCGAAAGTATTTCTTATGGACGAAAATTTTTTACAAAAAAACCGGTTTTTATAGGTTCAGTTCCAATTGGTTATGGTGATGGCTATTCACGTTTACTTACAAATAAATCAAAAACACTAATTAACAAAAAGTTTTACAGACAAGTTGGCTCAGTTACAATGGACTGGATAATGGTTGAACTTGGCTCATCTCACAAAGTAAAAATTGGGGATGATGTATTGTTGATGGGCGAAGAAAACAGATTTAAACTGGGTGCTGATAAGATTGCCGGAATCTGCGGTATGATTCCATATGAACCGCTTTGCGCCGTTGCCGATAGAGTAGAAAGAATTTATTTAAACGGGTAAATTTTATATGATAAAAGTACAATGACGTTTAAAAAAGATTACATTAATTATCTTTTATATACTGTTGTGAATTCAGGCAGTGAATTTAAGGATAATTATCGTTTGAGAAAGCTTGTAGATAGTATCATGTCAGTTGATGATGTGATGAAAGTTACATATCTGGCGGGGAAAACTGCAGGATTGGAAATTCTTTTTAAATATCTGCTTTATATTTCGGATAAGATTGATAAATCGCATGTAACAATATTTAACCTCAGAGATAATTTTGAATATGATGTGCTGAACCTTACAAAAATTTGTGAAAAAATCAGTCATTACAAAGGTGAAAATGTTCAGGAGGCAATTGAGAATATAACAGAAGAACCCGAAGCTAAGGATAACAGAAGTACTGTAAAGATAGATGTTGATGAAACCAATAATGAAAGTAATTTAATAGAGATAGAAAAAATTGAAGATGTGGGCGATGAATCAGATGATGAGCCGGGAGATTCTAAGCTGACCTTAATAGAAAATGTGAGCGCACATACAGGCGAAGCGGAAGTCTTTGAGCTTGACAGTATGAATGAATCAATTGAAAATGCTGAAACAGAACAAAAAGTCGTGGTAGATTCTGAGAATGAAAGCGCAGCAGATGAAACTGAGACAGAGTATGAACAAGAAACGGACGAGGTAAACACACAGATTAATAAAACAGAGGAACAATTAATTTCTGAAGAAGAAAATGATGAAGAAATCACAGGTGATGAATCACAAGGCGCAATTGATTTGGAAAGTGAAATTATAACTGAAGATGAACAGGCTCAGGATGATGGAAAAATTGAAGAAACCGATTCAATAATTAACGAAGAGCTTCCTGAAGTTGAAATTGTAGTTAGAAAGTCTGCGAATCAAACAGAACATGTTAAAGAAGAAGCAATTACCAGCGAGGCATATTATAAATTTGAAAGCAGATTTTTTGAAGAAGTCAAAATTCTTGAAAAACTCTTTGCAGCTGTTGAAAATGACTGCATGGATGAAACAGGCAAGCTAGGGGAAAAATGCCTGCAGGGTCTGACAGAAATTATAGAAATAACAAGTGAGCTTTCAAATCTTTCAAGACAGCTGTCGTTTGATTTAATTGCGGATATTTTTCTGACGATGAACCTCTATTTTACAAAATCGATCAGTAATTCTAAAATATTATCCGGTGAAAGAATAAAGTTGCTGGATTCTTCTTTAGCGCTTGTCAACAGCTTAATAAAAGGAGAAGATTATCTAAATTATGATACGATGGTTGATAAAATAGAAAAACTTAAGTCGGATATGAATAAAGCTGAAGTAGAAGAACTTTCCGATGAAGATCCGCAGGTATCTGAAAACATCACAAAAGAAGATTTGACGGAAAATAAAGAAGAATCTGCTGAAGAGAAATATTCTGATGCAAAAGAAATAGAGGAAGTAGAACTAGTAAGGGAAAAGCCATCGGTAAATCAGTCACAGCTTGATTCAGCTAATTTTAAATTAAAATATTTAATTAAGGAATTTGAAAAAAGCTTTACAGGTATGGAATCACTAAAAGGAGAGTACAGTAAGTTTGATGCATTGGAGAAAATAAGCGAACTTAACAATATATTGCGCTTAATAGCTAAAATTTCTGCTTCCGTTAAGCTTTATGATGTTCTGAAACTTGCTGAAGTTACTTATGTGTTTTTAAAGTATGTTAAGGATTATAGGATGAATCTTCTTGAACCTGAAATTAAGCAAATAATAAAATACATTATTTTTACTTTTAAAATGCTTCTTACCGAAAGAAAGCCGGAAGATTT
>JANWIS010000193.1 GCA_025449775.1 Ignavibacteriaceae bacterium | reverse complement strand
TCTTTCATCCGCATAAAATCATGAACAAGATCAGGCACACCATATTTTACATTCCCTGAAATGTCACCACAATTTGAATTAGCAAATGCTGATATGAAAGTTTCTTTGCTTTTGATGTTGGTTCCTTTTTCTTTCTCGAACAGATAGGATGCATATCCTTTATTATCACCAGTGATGAGATTATTTTTATTTCCCCGGTTAGTAGGATGAATGGCAAACCAGTTCAGACAGCCGATTTCTTTTCCATCATTTTTTACAAACTTGATGAGAAGCATTTCTTTATCTGTATTGCCCGAATACTTTGCTCTTTCTGCCGTAGGATTATTTTCATAAGCAACCGGTGAACGATTAAATCCACAGTCTTCCAAATTTCCGCTGTTAATAAAAATTTTACCGGGAGCTAAATTTTCGTGGGCTTTTTTTATTGACTCAACTATTCCATTCACTATGCATTCAAAATTTTGTTTATCAAAACCCAGGATTGATAGATTATAAAGTGCGTAATGTGAGTAACCCCCCGGTCCGCTGTGAGTATGAGTTCCACTTAGCATAACATTATCCATTGAATAAATATCATTTCCAAAGATGCTTTTTATTTTTTTTACAACTTCTGTTTTTACTGCATTTGAACATGACCAGATATCTGCAGATACAATTACAACACGCCTGTTAGAATCTTTATCTAAAACAATAAAAGTTCTTGCAAAAAGTCGGGAATGAATTCCTCCCGTTTTTTGCTCAACACTTGCCATACCCATCATACCAAGTTCTGCAGCAGGACCTGTTATGTCATAAATTCCTGTTCCAATTAAATAATCACCCGGCATCTTTTTCTCCAATAAAAAATCTGAGTAAGTGATTTAATTAATATTAATCGATATGAATTCTTCATATTTATCAAATTGAATAATTCTCAATTCTCCGTGATTGATTCCAAGGCTCAACCTGATGATCAAATTTGAAAATCCATGGACTGTAGGCTGGTGTTGTGGTGTTCATTTTGTTTAGCTTCCTCATCAATGCACTCTGATGTATTACAGGTTTTCCATGTGTTTCAGAATTCCATATTCTTCTTTTTTTCACAAAGAGAAATCCGGGAAATCCTTTACGGGAATCGTGCATAAATCCATCTGCATCTGGATTTATTTTTACAGTGTGTTTCTGATAAATTCTGAGTCCGGCTGTTATTGCTTCGTCGAGCATCCAGAGTAAAGGAATATCAGACAATTCCTGTTCTAGATAACCACCACCAACATCGGTATGCATTCCAGAAAACCAAACTTGCTTCATTGTTTGATAATCTTTGATTTCTCTTTCCCAGATTTTAGGATGGAATGTTCGTCGTTCATCATCAATTGCTAAAGCCTGTCGTGCGTGTACAACACTTTCACTAAGAACAAGGTTGTGAAACTTGTGACGGAAAAAAGGGAACCAATCAACCAGAAAACCAAATCTTTTAAATGGCAAACCTAAAGCTGCTACTGTATCCCAGACTCCGAGAAATTTTATTTTTGTCCATTGGTTATGATGCCGGGCTACAAAATCATCTGCAATTTTTTTTCGTTTCCTGCTGTCAGATATCCGATAAATTTTATAAGCTTGCTTAATTAATTCAGGTCTTGATTTAGGTAAGATTCCGAAAAGATGAATAAAACCGGATAAGCTTCGTACTGTTGTAGCTCCTCTGCTGAATCCAAACAGAAAAATATTATCACCAGCAATGTAATTATCAAAAATGAATTGATAACATTCGTAAATATTTTTTGAAATGCCCATCCCGCTGATATTGCCGGTTATTTTCCGCAAGCCTGTACCAAGTCCACGGTCGTAAAAAGTAATCTGGTTTTCTGTGCGGTCCTCAACCATATTAAATAATTTATAAACATTAGTATTGTTATCTATTCCTCCCTCCTGACCTGTCCCATCAGAAAACACTATGATGTTTTTGGGCATCAAATTCTCTCGGTTTTTAGATTAAAAAATAATATAATGTCTTCTTCAGCTGTTAGAATATAGGAAAAATTATTTAATAATTGTTAAGTTTTTACATACGAATAAAGATGTTGTTCAAATTGATTATTAATTTGAATTTATAGAAGTGATATTTATTATCATCAGGATAAAACATGAAGTTACTCAAGACTGAAAAGAAACCTCATCGATACTTAATAAACTGGCTTAGGCAAAATAAGATCAGAATATTTTTAATTCTGTTTTTTTATCCGAGCATTGTTTGCTTTACTCCTGATTCTACCGGAACTTCGAATACATTTCTAGAATTTATGATGGGTGTTGGTAAATACGCTAACGTTTCATATAACTGTGAAGGAGAAGTTACGGATGTTGATAAGTATCAATATTTTGATTATGGTGCAGTTGTTTCTCACAACATTGACGAATTCAATTTTGGATTAAGAGGCGGAGGATATGTAATCGATGGTTCGCAACTGGAACAGTTCGATGAACTTGATATTAATCAGAATGAAATAAAAAAATCAGGGCAATATTTAAATCCATTTGTTGGATTCGATCATAAATATGTTGAAATAAATCTTGGTTTGTTATTTCTAACAGAATATCCTGAATATGGAAACTTGAGTGAATATCTTATTAATGAAGGATCCACACAAATGTCAGGTTTACTCAGAATTGGTAATGAAAAAACATTTCATTTTACTTCACAATATTTAAGTAACATTCCACTTTTTTCAGGCGGAGGTATGTTTGATATCGGTTTTGGATTAGGAAGTAAAGAGACAAGGAATTTAACATGGGCAGGAATATCCGCTGGTCCTTTTCAAAACGCCGGAATTGGTTTTAAACAACATCTTCAACTCAGTAGTAATTTTGATCTACTCTTAAAAGCAAGATTAGGAGAGATTGAATCAAACTTCGAAGGAAGTTTTTCGGCAGGTGTACGGTATAATTTCTTTTGAGCAATATAAATATCTGAACTATCGTTAGTCTCTAAATTTATTTTTTCAAACTGAAAAGATCAGAGATTCTTCAAGTAGGCAATTCCACCAAGCGAACTCATTTGCCCGATTATCCAATCCTGTCTTCTTAGAATATATCGTGAAGGATTCCTTACTGAAAATCTTTTTGGATTCGGAATAACCGCCGAAAGAAGTGCTGCCTGACTTCGCGTTAATTTGTTCGGCAGTTTTTTAAAATAGATATGGCTTGCTGTACCAACTCCGAAAATCATATCACCAGTTTCAACAATATTCATATATACTTCAATTGTGCGTTCTTTACTCCAGAGAACTTCAATAAGCAAAGTGAAATAAGCTTCAAGTCCTTTTCTAAAAAAACTCCTTCCTTCCCAAAGAAATAAATTTTTTGCAACCTGCTGAGTTATTGTACTCGCTCCCCTTAATTTTCTTCCCCGGTTATTTTGTTCGATTGCCTTTTCAATCTGGTCAAAATCAAAACCAAAATGAAAAGGAAAGTTTTGATCTTCGGCAGCAATTATTGCAAGAGGCATTTGCTTTGAGATATTGTCATAACTGAACCATTCATGTGCAATCATCTGCTTATCCCTTAAATTAATAACAGCATTTACTTTTCTCTGGATCATTACTGATGATACTGAAGGATTGACCCATTTAAGAATAAGCACAATAAATATCGATAGAAAAATAAATCCGAGGAAAAGTTTCAGAATTATTCTTGCCAACCATGAAATTATTTTTTTAAAACGGAATTTCATTTTCTCTTAAAGTATATACTAAAAAATTTTATGGTACCGGATCAAATCCACTGCCTCCCCATGGATGACATTTTAAAATTCTTTTTATACTTAACCAACTACCTTTTATTATCCCGTGTTTTTTTAATGCCTCAACACTGTAATGTGAACAAGTTGGAGTAAAACGACAGGAAGGCGGAAATAAAGGTGAAATTAAAAGCTGGTAAGTTTTTATCAATATAATTAATGGAAGAGCAAGCAGATGAAAAAATTTATTTAACACTGTTTTCCAATTCATCTGAATTAATTAAAGTATAATTGCCCGTAAAGGATTAAAAAAATTTTCCTCTAAATCTGAACATAACAGCATAATAAAAAAATGACTTTGATATTATCTTTAAATATAAGTTAATTTGCCCCGTCAAAATCGGAATTTTATTAATGAAAAGTTTATCATAGAAAAGAAGGTATGGCAAAAAACATTGTAATAGTTGAATCACCGGCAAAAGCAAGCACGATTGAAAAATATCTCGGAGAAGATTTTATTGTCACCTCCAGCTATGGACATATAAGAGATCTTAAGAAAAAAGATAAGGGAATAGATATTGAAAAAAATTATACACCCCACTACATAATTCCCGAAGAGAAAAAAGCCATTGTAAAGGAATTGAAGAAGCTTTCAGATAAATCCGAAACTGTTTGGCTTGCAACTGACGAAGATCGTGAAGGAGAAGCAATTGCCTGGCATTTAAAAGAAGTGCTCGAACTTCCTGAGAAAAAAATAAGGCGGATTGTTTTTTCTGAAATCACAAAACCTGCTATCCTCGAAGCAGTAAAAAATCCAAGAGGAATAGATTATAACCTTGTTAATTCTCAGCAGTCACGTAGAATACTGGACAGGTTGGTAGGTTTTGAGCTCTCACCCATTCTTTGGAGAAAAGTTAAGCCAAAATTATCTGCAGGACGTGTCCAATCCGTTGCGGTAAGATTAATTGTTGAACGGGAACGAGAGATAGATTCTTTCACATCTCAATCGAGATTTAAAGTAAACGGTAATTTTATTGTTAAAGATAAGGATGGGAAAGAAACTGACTTTAAAGCTGAAGTATCGGATTATTTTGATACTCAAAAAGAAGCGGAAGAATTTCTGGAGAAATGCAGAACTTCAGAATATTCAATCCAGAGCCTTGAAAAAAAACCAGTCAAAAAATCTCCTTCAGCTCCATTCACAACATCAACACTTCAGCAGGAAGCAAGTAGGAAGCTGAGATTTTCTGTAGCCAGAACAATGCTTATCGCACAAAAATTATACGAAGCAGGCAAGATAACTTATATGAGAACTGATTCTGTGAATCTTTCTGACATAGCACTTGATGGCGCGGAAAACCAAATCAATTCAGAATACGGAAAAAATTATTCTCATAAGAGACAATACAAAACAAAATCAAAGACAGCACAGGAAGCTCACGAAGCGATCCGTCCGACGGATTTCAGCAAAGAAAATGTGAGTGGATCAAAAGAAGAAAAAGCTTTATATGAATTAATCTGGAAACGGGCAATTTCTTCTCAGATGAGCGATGCAAAGATTGAACGAACAATAGCTAAAATAAATGTCAGCAATGCAGAACAAATGTTTGTTGCTAAAGGTGAAGTAATAAAGTTTGATGGCTTTTTGAAAGTTTACCTGGAATCTTCAGATGATGATGATAGTGAAGAGGGTAATGAAGATATTCTGCCAGATCTTTCTGAAGGACAAAAAATTTCTTTTGCTGATATTTCAGCTACTCAAAGATTTACTCGTCCGCCATCAAGATACACTGAAGCGAGTCTTGTAAAAAAACTTGAAGAGCTTGGAATCGGGAGACCGTCCACGTACGCCCCCACAATAAGCACAATACAAAAACGATTATATGTTCATAAAGAAGAACGTGAAGGAACAGAACGCGAATATTCTGTTATTAAACTTGGTGCTGATAAAAAAATAAGCCATGAAAAAAGAACTGAAATTACCGGAGCCGAGAAAGGTAAATTAATTCCTGAAGATATTGCCATGCTGGTGAGCGATTTCCTGATGGAACATTTTCCACAAATTATGGATTATCAGTTTACTGCACATATAGAAGAAGAGCTCGATGAAATTGCAAACGGAAAAATGGATTACCATGAAATGCTTGATGAGTTCTATCCACCATTCAAAGAAAAAGTTATGCACACGATTGAGAATACTGAACGAGTTTCGGGAGAAAGAATTCTCGGAAAAGATCCGGTTACAGGAAAACAACTATCAGTACGGATGGCAAGATTTGGTCCGGTTGCAGCGCTCAGCAATCCATCCGATGAAAATGACACTCCTCAATACAGCGGTTTACGGAGAACACAGAAGCTTGAAAATATTACATTTGATGAAGCTTTAGAATTGTTCAAGCTTCCGAGAGTAGTTGGAGAGTATGAAAATCGGGAAGTGACTGCAGCTATCGGCCGGTTTGGTCCGTATGTAAAACACGATGGAAAATTTTATTCAATAAAAGATATTCATGATCCTCACGATATTGAAATTGATGCAGCCATCGATGTGATTGATGCAAAAAGAAAATCAGACGCCGAAAAAATGATAAAAACATTCGAAGAAAATCCTGAATACATGATACTGAACGGAAGATGGGGACCATATCTGAGAGCAGGAAAAGAAAATGTTCGTTTACCGAAAGGAAGAGAGCCATCATCATTCACATTTGAGGAATGTATGCAGCTTGCTGAGGAATCAAAGTCCAAGCCGAAGAGAAAATTTCGGAGGAAAAAGAGTTGAAAATTTTCATCTCGAGTTATAAAATTATTTTTAAAAGTAATTGAATTTTTATAATAACAATTAATAAAATTAATGAACCTATTTACATTAGTTGCGTTTATTGAATGGAATGTTAGTCCGGAAATTTTTCATTTTGGTGCTGTTTCCGTACGGTGGTATGGTTTGTTGTTTGCATTAGCTTTTGTAGCAGGCTATTTCATAATGAATAAAATTTTTAAAAAAGAAGGAAGACAAAAAACCGACCTTGAACAACTTGCTGTCTATATGATATTTGGAACGGTAGTCGGTGCAAGACTTGGTCATTGTTTATTTTATAATCCGACTTACTATTTATCAAATCCTATAGAGATCTTACAAGTATGGGAAGGAGGACTTGCAAGTCACGGAGCAGCGATTGGTATTATTTTATCTCTGTATCTTTTTGCAAGAAAGAAAAAGAATTACGATTTGCTTTGGATTCTCGACAGAATTGTAATTGTGGTTGCACTTGGAGGTTCATTTATCAGGCTTGGAAATCTTTTTAACTCAGAAATAATCGGACTGCCGACTCAGTTATCCTGGGCATTTATTTTCACTGCAGTTGATGATGTTCCCAGACATCCGGCACAACTTTATGAATCAATAGCTTACCTTTTCATCTTTCTTTTTTTATTATTGGCTTATTCCAAAAATAATCTCAAAAATAAAAATGGATTTTTATTCGGGCTTTTTCTTGTGCTTGTTTTCACTTTCAGATTTTTTGTAGAATTCCTGAAAGAAGATCAATCCGGGTTTGAAGCTGGAATGGTTTTAAATATGGGTCAGATGCTGAGCATTCCTTTTGTATTAACAGGAATTATTTTTATTTCCAGATCATTAATGATCAAAGCTAAAAAATAAATTTAATCGATCGCTTTTAGTATTGCCTTTTCAAATGATTTATAATCCTGCTTTCCGATAAGAACATCTGTTTGATTTCCCTTTAGATCATATACAAAAGTAGCAGGAATTGCACCGCTCCACTTTTTACTTAGTAGATTAATAAAATCTTCCGGCTCAGAAGCTTTAAGTATATAATTTTCAAATTCAGCATTTTGATTTTTCAGGAATGGAGTTACCTCCGAATTCAGAATTTCAATATCATCTATGCTGATTCCTACAACTCTTGCCTTATCTTTATAAAAATTAGAAAGTCTTACTAGTTCGGGAAACTCCTCACGGCATGGAACACACCATGTTGCCCAGATATTTATTAAAAGAGGTTGATCGTTATTTTCACGAATTAATTTTTTCAGTTCTTCCGTTTTGATAACTTTTACCTGCGGTGTATTCCCAGTCTGCGAATAATTCCGAACTGTTAAAACACTGATAAGCAGAAAAATAATTAAATAATTTTTAATGATAAGATTCAACTTCATACTCTTTTTATTGAGCAGCCGAATGCCTTAGTCTCTTTCTTAGTAACTTCATTTCCTTCTAATATCTCATTCAATGCATTCTTTAAATCCTGGCTTTCTACTTCTGATTCGTCTTTAGAATTATCAATACGACCATGGTATAAAACTTTTAAACCTCCACTCAACACGTACACTTCCGGAGTAGCTGAAGCATCGAATTTATCAGCCACAACATTCTTTTCATCTTTCAATATTGAAAAAGTCAGTCCGTTATCCGCTGAATGTTCTTTAATTCTTTCAACCGACTCAGCTTTGTTCGAATTAATTCCAAGGAATGTTATACCTTTCTGGCTGAATTCTTTATTGAGTTTTTCCATTCTTGAATTGTAAGCATTGGATACTGGACATTCTGTTGAAACGAAAATTATAACTATTGCTTTAGATTCTTTATAAGATGAAAGCGTATGTTTTTTTCCGTTATAATCAGTAAGTGTAAAATCCTCTGCTTCCTCCAAAGGTGAACAGGAGATTTCTAAACTCAAAAGAAAAAATGACACTGTAATTAAAATTGCCAGCGAAAAGAATTTATTGAAGACCATAGTTACTCCTTTATGAATTATTATCAGTTATGAAATTTGATACGCATAATCTAAATATTATAAAATCAAATCAAGTTATAATTTGGGTATAAAATTCAGATGAAAATCTTTAGAAAAATATAAGATGTATGTAGTTTACCATTCAATAAATTGGTAATTATAGCTAAATAATTCTATTTTTAGCCTGTTTAAAATTAAAAAACGTTCTACTGCAGATAAAGGTAAAAGGGAAACATGAATCTTCTTAAGAAAATACAGAATAAATCAGCACTTGTAGGAATAATCGGTTTGGGATATGTCGGCTTACCGCTGGGACTTTCATTCACAGCTAAAAAAATGTCTGTGCTTGGTTTTGATCTCGATCAGAAAAAAATATCTTCAATCAACAGTGGTAAAGGTTATTTAAAACATATCAGCGATAAAAAAATAAATGATGCTGTTAACTCAGGTCACCTGAAAGCCACATCGGATTTTTCACGATTAAAGGAAGTTGATGCCATTATTATCTGTGTTCCTACTCCGCTAACCGAACACAGAGAACCTGATATGTCTTATGTAGAAAATACGGCAAAGACCATCGCAAAATATTTACGGAAAGATCAATTAGTGGTTCTCGAGTCAACCACTTATCCGGGAACAACTGAAGAACTTTTATTACCACTATTCGAAAATGCCGGAGGCAAAAATAAGTTTAAAGCTGGACAAGATTTCTTTTTAGCATTCAGTCCTGAAAGAGAAGATCCAAATAATCCGGATTTTACAACTTCACAAATTCCCAAAGTTATTGGCGGTGTTACTTCACAATGTTTAAAAACAGCAAAAGCACTTTACGACCAGGTAATAATTAAAACAGTTCCGGTCTCGTCTCCGGGTGCTGCAGAAGCAACAAAACTGCTCGAGAATATTTTTCGTTCAATAAATATTGCTCTTGTCAATGAACTTAAAATGGTATTCGATAAAATGGGTATTGATATATGGGAAGTAATTGCAGCTGCTTCAACAAAACCTTTTGGCTTCAAACCATTTTATCCGGGTCCCGGATTAGGCGGACATTGCATACCGATAGATCCATTTTACCTGACGTGGAAAGCAAGAGAATTTGAAATCAATACAAAGTTCATTGAGCTTGCCGGTGAAATAAATACTTACCAGCCATATTATGTTGTTGAAAAATCTGCTGAAGCGCTTAATAAATTTAAGAAAGCATTAAACGGTTGTAAGGTGCTTATACTTGGTGCTGCGTACAAAAAAGATATAGATGATATGAGAGAATCTCCATCTTTAAAACTAATAGAGATTTACAGAGAAAAAGGTGCTGTAGTTGAATACTATGATCCGTTAGTTCCAATTTTACCGAAGACAAGGAAGTATAAGTATGATATGAAATCAATCAGCCTGACAAAAGAAAAAATAAAAAGTTATGATCTGATTGTATTAAGCACAGACCATACTGCTTTCGATTATAAATTTATTTCAGCAAACGCAAAATTGATTGTTGATTCCCGAAATGCTTTTGAGCAAAGAGGAATCAAATCAAAAAATATTTACAAAGCTTAATCTTAAAAAAATCATTATGAAAAATTTTGCAATTACAGGTGTAGCCGGCTACATTGCTCCAAGACATTTACAGGCTATAAAAGATACAGGAAATAGACTTGTAGCTGCTGTAGACCCACATGATTCTGTAGGAATACTTGACAAATATTATCCCGATGTAAGTTTCTTTACTGAGTTTGAAAGATTTGACAGGCACCTGGAAAAATTAAGAAGAGAAAAAAATCAGTATAAGGTTGATTATGTAAGTATCTGTTCACCGAATAACTTGCACGATGCACACATCCGGCTTGCATTACGAATAGGAGCCAATGTGATTTGTGAAAAACCACTCGTACTTAATCCCTGGAACCTAGATGCATTACAAGAATTGGAGAGTGAATCATCAGCCCGAGTATTTACAGTTCTGCAATTAAGAGTTCATCCTTCGCTCTTAGAACTTAAACAGAAATTGAATAATGAAAAACTGAATCGTAAACGCGAAGTTGTTTTATCTTATATAACTTCCCGCGGTTTGTGGTATTATTATTCGTGGAAAGGTTTATTAGAAAAATCAGGTGGAATAGCTACCAACATCGGTGTTCATTTTTTTGATTTACTTATGTGGTTATTTGGTAATGTGCAATCGAGCAGTTTGCATTTAAAAGATGATAAACGGATGGCTGGATTTTTAGAACTCGAGAATGCAAACATCAAATGGTTCCTTTCAACTGACAGAGCAGATTTACCTGATGAAGTCAGAATAAAAGGAATAAGTACATTCAGATCAATAAAAGTAGATGGTGAAGAAATACAATTCTCTGAAGGATTTACAGACTTGCATACACGTGTTTATGAGGAAACATTTAAAGGAAACGGATTCGGTATTGAAGATGCAAGACCATCAATTAAACTTGTTCATACATTAAGAACAATGCCTGTAGCAAAAAATTCGGATAACATTCATCCTTTCACGTTAAAATATAAGTAGGCAGATGAATGGATTATTTTAAACATGAATCGGCATACGTAGATGAAAATTGTATCATCGGAGAAGGAACAAAAATCTGGCACTTTTCTCATGTTCAAGGTGGAGCCAGGATTGGAAAGAAATGTGTGCTCGGACAAAATGTAAACGTCGGGAATAATGTTCACATCGGCGACTACTGTAAAATTCAAAATAATGTTTCTATATATGAAGGAGTTACTTTAGAGGATTATGTTTTCTGCGGACCATCAATGGTCTTCACAAATATTCTCGATCCAAAATGTATGTATCCACAGGTTGGATCACAGTACTACATTAAAACTCTTGTTAAGAAAGGTGCATCAATTGGTGCGAATGCTACAATTGTTTGCGGTAATACTTTAGGCAGTC
>JANWIS010000192.1 GCA_025449775.1 Ignavibacteriaceae bacterium | reverse complement strand
CTCAATTCATTTGGCGATGGAACAACAATGCCATCAACTGAAATAGCATAAACCTCTACCGGTTTTTTAACATTCTTTAATTTGAATTTACCAAGTGATTTTGTTTTCAGCTGGGGATGATTGAGTATTTCGTCCTGCAATTTTTCAGATATAAGTATTCCACCGGGCACAGATATAGATTCAAGACGTGAAGCTATATTCACTCCGTCTCCGTAAATACCGTCTTCATCAAATACAATATCGCCTGTATGAAGCCCGATCCTTAAAGCAACTTTTGGTTCTTTGTTCAACTCATGCTGTATTTGTATTGCACTTTGAACTGCCTGAACACCGCTGTTAAAAATGCTTAAAGTGCCATCACCGTAATACTGAAGTATCTCACCTTTGAATTTAGTGACAAGATCTTCAAGCACTTTCCTGTGACGGTCGCGTTTTTGTTTTGCCAGTCTTTCATCTTCCTGCATAAGCGCAGTATAGCCCACCATATCCGTAAACATTATCGCAACTAATTGTCGTTTAACTTCACTCATATAACTGAAATATAATAAAATAGTTCAACATCAAAATTGATTTTACTCAAGCAGAAAATTTCTAAGAAGCTGGATAAGGTTTTTACCGGGAGAAGTTCAGGTCGGTAATGACAACTATGCTAATTGGTTTTTAAATTTTAATATTCTGTATGGATAATTTGTATTTTCTTCTTACCCAGGTATGAGATAATATAATCAAAACAGTCCGGCTCAAACCCAATAAACTCTGGCGGACATATTCCTTTTACTGAATACTTACCTTCAAGAAAAAGCCTTGCAGCTGCAGTACAGGTAAAGCCTGTAGTTCTTGCCATTGAAGACATTCCTGTATCCGAATCATATATATCATAAATATAATATTGGTGAGCAGATTTATTATTATCAGATTCACCTTCTATAAAAATCTGAAGTATTGTAAAATCTTTTTCATTTGGTTTTGGAGACCAGAATGGAAAAACCAGCTTGGCTGTAACATCAACCGGCTTAATAAATTTTCCTCCTGTTTCAATTTCTTTTTCATCAAAAAATCCAACTGCTCTGAAAATTTTCATGAGATCGATGTGTGCGGGATAACGTAAAGTTTTTTCAACCATATTCGGAATTTGTACTGTGTTCAGCAAAGATCTTAATCCATCAGTGTTGAATGCTTCAAGATTTCCGACTTCTTTATAATCAATAATTTCTGAATCAGACATTGCTTCCTTCTCAACAACTTTTCCATCAACTACAATCCTTGCCGGTCTTTTATATTCTTCTATTACATCAATTGGTGAAAAAAAAGCTTTATACTGAAAGGGCCATTCTTTTTCGAAAGGAAGACCACCGACAATACATTTATAATTTTTCACTTTCATTTTCCGGTAATGATAACCAAGAATAATATTGCTCAGCCCGGGTGAAACTCCGCAATCAACTACAGCAGTAACTCCTTTTTCTTTTGCAAGGTTATCGAGCAAAAGCGGATCTTCAGGAAAGAAAGAAATATCAACTACATTTTTTCCGGCTTCAATGATTGAACGCAAGGTTTTAAATCCCATAAAACCTGGAAGTGCACCAATTACTAAATCAAAATCCCGGATTGTTTTTTTTATTTCAGAATCTGATGATAGATCTGCTGTAACAGTTTTTATTTTTTTATTCTTAAAAAGTTTAAACCGTTGTGAATCTTTATCGGCTACTGTTACCTGGTAATCTTCAGCAAGATCAACTGCGATTGTGCTGCCAATCATTCCCGAACCTAAAATAATAACTTTTTTCATTGTGGATTTTTTGGAGGTTAAATGCTTTTAATGCTTTGCAGTTTTGCTAAGAGTGTTTTTGCTTTTTTTACAACAGCTTCAACTGTAAATCCATACTCTTTAAATAAAATTTCATACGGTGCAGATGCACCAAATTTTTCAATGCTTATTGCTTCACCATACTCACCGATATATTTTTCCCAGCCTTGTTTTATTCCTGCTTCAATAGAAATTCTTGCCCGTATAGATTTTGGAAGAACTGAATTTTTGTAATCATTAGACTGAGAATCAAATAATCTCCAGCTTGGAAAGCTCACTACTCTTACTTGTATTCCTTCTTCTTTAAGAGAATAAAATGATTCGACTGCAAGAGAAACTTCAGAACCAGATGCCATCAGAATTACATCCGGCTCATCTTCACTATCAATAAGAATATATGCGCCTTTAGATAAATTTTCTGCCGATGCAAATTTTGTTCTGTCCAGAACAGGTAACTTCTGCCGAGTAAGAGCAAGTGCAACCGGGCTTCCTTTATGCATCAATGCTGATTTCCAGGCTGCGACTGTTTCATTCGCATCTGCAGGCCTAATTAAAATTAATCCCGGAATTGCACGCAATGATGTAAGCTGTTCAACTGGTTGATGTGTTGGTCCATCCTCACCAAGTCCAATACTGTCATGTGTAAAAACATAAACCGTTCTTAACTTCATTAGAGATGCAAGACGAATGGAAGGACGCATGTAATCGGAGAAAATCAGGAAGGTTCCGCAATATGGAATTACTCCTCCATAAAGTGCCATCCCGTTTACAATACCTGCCATTGAGTGTTCTCTAATTCCAAAATGTATATTTCTTCCCGAATAATTTTCTGAAGAGAATACATTCTGGCCATTAATTATTGTGCTGTTTGATTCAGAAAGATCTGCAGAACCGCCAATAAGTGAGGTAAGCCTGGATGAGATTGAGTTCAACACTTTGCCGGATGCACTTCTAGTTGCAACTTTCTCTTCATAATTTTTAAATACTGGCAGAGCATCAATCCAATCATTTTCAAAATCATTTTTAAAGGATTTTAAAAATCTTTCAGCATCAGAATGATATTTTTTTCTGTATTCATTAATAAGTGTTTGCCAATTTGCTTCATAATCACTGAAGCTGGTTTTCATACCGTTAAAATGATCTGAAACTTCAGAAGGTATATAAAAATATTTATTCTCATTCCAGCCAATATTTTTTTTCGTTAACTTAACTTCATTTTCCCCAAGTGGTGAGCCATGAACTGCTTCTGAATCCTGTTTGTTCGGGCTTCCAAAACCGATGTGTGTTTTAGTAATAATTAAAGTTGGTCTGGCTTTTTCTTTCTGTGCATCTTCAACTGCTTTATCAATCTGCTTTAAATCATTAACATCATTAATATTCAAAACCTGCCAGCCGTATGCTTCAAATCTTTTGTTTACATCTTCTGAAAAAGCAAGTTTAGTGCTTCCATCAATCGTTATCCCATTATCATCATAAAAGAAAATTAATTTACCAAGCTTAAGATGACCTGCAAGAGACGCAGATTCGTGTGAAATTCCTTCCATCAAATCACCATCACTGCAAATTCCATAGATAAAGTGATCCAGAACTTTAAAATCATTTTTATTAAAGATTGAACCGAGGTATTCCTGCGCAATCGCCATCCCGACTGCATTTGCAAAACCTTGCCCTAAAGGACCAGTTGTAGTTTCTATCCCGGGAGTTAATCCATACTCGGGATGACCGGGAGTAATACTATCCAATTGTCTGAAATTTTTTATTTCATCCAGAGAAATACGATAGCCGCAGAGATGAAGAACAGAATACAAAAGCAAGCTTCCATGTCCTGCAGAAAGAACAAACCTGTCGCGGTTTATCCAGCTCGGATTTAAAGGATTGTGTTTGATGTATTTTGAATAAAGTCGGTAAGCAATCGGTGCACAACCCATCGGCATTCCGGGATGACCGGAATTTGCTTTCTGAACTGCATCCATAGCAAGACAACGGATTGTATTAATCGAAAGTTGCTCTATATCTTTTACCGGCATTTACTTACTCCTGAATCAATAAACTTGTTTTGATGATGTAGGTACTGAAATATATAATTACAAGGGATGTTTGTTTTTGCACGACGAAATTTTGTTCAATCGTTCATCAAAAATTACGGTTAATTTCGGGGAATTAAAAAAATCTTTACGTCACCATACATTTCGCTTTAAATCAAAACTTAATCTGAAAACCTATCATCGGCCTATAAATATTTTGAGATGGATCGGTATTGTCATTATCAATTTTGTGAATTAACGGAATGATATAACCAATTGCTGCACCAACAATGTAACCAACGATTACATCAGTAGGAAAATGCCAGTGATTATTAACACGTGAAACACCTGTAATTGCAGGAATTAATGCAGCAGCACTCCAGATTAATACTTTCGTTGTTTCATCAGTTAAGTATTCTGAAAAAACTTTGGCTGTAAAAAAAGTGTTTGATGCGGTAGAGGAAGTATGACCCGAATAAAAAGAAAGTTTTGCATCAACTGTGGTTTTTTCCTCAAGAGGAGAACGTTCATCATAAACAAAAGGTCTTATTCGTTCTGACAATCCTTTGACAATTCCATTAATACTCGCATTAAGAAGAAGAACTTCTCCGTACATCAAAGACAGATCGCCGAAATCTTTTTTTGTTTCACTGTTAGTCAAAAAAGTTAACGGAAGAAGGTATGAGCTGTAAAGCAAAACATCACCAAGCTCATCTTCATTATAAACACCAAGGAAAGATCTGTCAAAACTATTTACGTCGTCGGGATTTAATTTATTAATTTGTTCCTTTGTAAGTGGATCTGAATTGAGCAGTATTGCAAGAGCAGTTATTCCAAGAACAGCTCCACTTGTAAGTAAAATAGTTTCTGTACCGGTATCTAGTTTGAAAGGACTTGAATTATTGTTTTGACTGAATGAAAAATTTATTGTAAATAAAATTGAAAACAAGATTGCAGAAAGAGCTTTGAAAATATTCATACTGGATTAATAAACATTAAATGACCGTTTTCGTTTGAGAAAAGTAGGACTAAAATCTCAAACAAAAAAAGTGAAAGAAGCTGGTAAAAAATTAATGTTATTTGAGCAGCACAAGTTTCTTTGTCACTGAGTGTTTACCTGCTGTAAGTTTATAAAAATAAACTCCGCCTGGAAGATTTCCGGCATTGAAATTCACTTCATAAACCCCTGAAGATTTTTCTTCATTTACAATAACAGCAATTTCATTCCCGAGTATATCATAAATTTTCATACGGACAAATTCCGTTTCTTCTATCGAATATTTAATTCTTGTAGAAGAGTTAAATGGGTTCGGATAATTCTGATCGAGAGAAAACCTAATCGGCATTATTTCCTGACTTTCAACTTCAACAGTTGATAAATCTATCGGCACAGTCCAGATTTTATATAGTCCCGATGAATTATCCATCCACACAGGCCAGAGAGTTTCGTTTGAAGATGTGAACCCTATATTGTCTCCCATTTTTCCTTGTGGTACACCGCCGATAGGAACAGGTTTAAAATTGTGATCGCTTATTTCAAACTCCCGCCAGCTGTCACCGCCATCTTCTGATCTTGCAAGAAAAACTCCGAATGAATCGCTTGCTGTATTCCTGTCATCATAAAAAATGATATTAACCCCACCATATTTATCTACATTGATCGTCGGAAATAACTGAACCTTTCCATTACTTAATACATCCCGATTTACTCTGATTCCTGGAGACCAGGTTTGTCCACCATCAGATGATCGGTTAAGAATAACATCGGGATCATTTCCTGCTGGAGAAAGATTTTTTTGTCCTGTAACAACGTAAATCCAACCGTGACGCTGACCACCACTTGTATCTACTGCAATTCTCGGCAACCCATTCACTCTAATATTTGATTTCTGAGTTAGCACTCCGGCAATCCCGTTTATGTCGTACGCATTTTCATCCAGCGTCCAGTTACTTCCGCCGTTTGATGAAGATGCAAAACCTATATAATCTTCTGTGAAAGGCGAAGAATTAGTGACGGCTGCCCAGCAAGCATATAATTTTCCATCTTCATCAATAGCTAATTCACCACCTGCAGATCTTTGAGATGGGTTATTAATCTGTTGTGATGCTGCCCAGCTTTGTGCACCATCATCGGTGCTGGAAAATGTAACCGGAAAAGGAGGTGATAGTTGTACCCATAATACATATGTTCTTCCGCAATAGATGCTTTCCGGATTACTATCTGAAACAATACCTGCTCTTTCCGGTGCCAGATCATCAAGAGAAATTATTTTTTGATCTGACCAAGTTAATCCGTTATTAGTTGAATAGTGAGAATACAATCCGCTTGAGAATCCTTTTCTTGTTAATATGAATGTATTGTTTTTATCGATTACAATTCCGGGATCGCCGCCGTGCAACAATAAAGGCTGTCCATAACATGTATCAGCACCTCTCCATGAGTTTCCGCCGTCGGTCGATACATAAATACCTTCGCTTGTAAACCCTGATGAAGATAAGAATGTATTGGCTGCAATAAACAATATATCCGGATTGTTTGGATTGGTTACAATCGAAACTTCCCACTGGTGAAGTTGTGTGCCGGGATAAACCTGATAATTTGAACCGATTTCTACCCCAAAAGATTTTTGAAAATCCTGTGAGATTATTTTGATTGTAAAAATTAAAACCAGTAAGAGAGCCTGAGATTTTTTCATTTTCATAATTGTATTCATTGATATTTTATATTATAATCTTACTAAATCTTATACTTTTGTTCTACATACATTTAAATGAAACAACAGATTAAGACAGTTCCTAATCAGAATCAAATCAATAAAATAACGGCTGGCAATATTAACCGCCAGCCGAAAATGTTACTTCAATTAAAAGTATAACCTAAATTAATCCCCGCATAATAATTCTGCGGTTCACCTGCTTCATAATATCTTCCGTTCGAAGAATTGATATTGACGAATCCAACATAAACTTCATCTGTAATATTATTTAGTCCGCCAGAAATCAGAATGTTGAAGTTACCAAACAATAAATCTAGTCCGACACCAGCATTAATTATGCTGTAGCTATTAGTTTTATCAGAGTTCGCATCATCAACATACATTCCACTCACGTATCTTGAACTGCCACGAATAAACCCGGTTATTTGGGGTGTGAATGAATGATTGTATGCCAATGACAAGAAAATGTTATGTTCTGGCACACTAGGTGCCGTATTTCCGGAGAAATCATCTTCCTGTGTTGTAAGATCTTCATTAATTGTAAGGGCTATATATTCATCATAACTGAAGTCGGAGAATGTATATGAAGTCTGAAGATTTAGTCCGTTTATTATATCTGTGCCCGCACCAATTTCAATTCCTGATCTATTTGTCTTTGCTGCATTGCGATAGTAAACATCTCCATAAACTTCAAAAGGAATTATTTCATCTTCGATCATAATATTAAAGAAGGTGGTTTCAAAGACAATGTTATTAAAGAATTGCTGTTCCGGATTCCTGATATTTCCTTTAATTCCAATTTCAAAGTTCTTTGATTTTTGAGCATTCAAATCCGGATTAAGAAGCACTAAAGGATCGGAACTAGTTGGATAATTATCCAATTCATTACCCGCAGGAGAATCAAAACTTAATCCGTAGGAAGTATAAAGCGCCAGATAGGAAGTCAGCTTAAAATTTAACGCTGCTTTTGGTGTGAACGCATTAAACTTCCTGCTGTTGCTTCTTACACCCAACAACTGGTCCGCGTTATCAAAGTTTACATTATCATATCTACCCGTTAATAGCAGATACAGTTTCTTATTATATAACTCAAGATAATCGGAAACATAAAAACCAACATTGCTTATTGTTTCATCTACAAGAGCTGTCAGTACATCACCCTTCATCCCACCAATATTTTCATAAGATGCAATCGGGCCAGTCTGATAAAATACATCGCCTCCAATAGAAAATTCATTATCAAGATTGCCTATTGGATTTTTATAAATGTACCTAAAAGCACTACCCATTCCGTACCTATCAAATATTCGGTAGTCCGCTGCTGTTCTGTGAAAATATTTGATAGTTACATACGGAAGTATTTCTAACACATGATGTTTGCTTCCACCAAAAGTTGTATTGAATTTCAATCCAAGTCGTCCTTTAATTGAAATTCTTTTAGTGTCTCTGTTTATATCTGTCTGGTTTGCCTGGTAAGGATCTTCTTCAAACTCTTCCTTTGTCAGGGACCCGGGAAGCTTTATCAAGCCATCAACAAAATAACCAAGAACTTGTAAATTTGTTTCATCTCCGGGGAGTACATCTACTACCGTATTGAAGATATGCCAGTAATCCTGGCTATGTGGTCTGTATCCCTGATAGCTATGATAGCTATACGTACCTAGCAGACCGTATTTATCGTTTCTTGTGCCAAACTTCAACCCGTTCCTCATAAGCCCAAATGATCCGAACTCATTAAAGTTCAAAACGAACGGGTAAGGAAAATGTATATCATTAATAAAATTAATTACACCGCCGGGTGCATTAGTGTAAAGCGATGACGAGTTACCTTTTACAAGCTCAATGCTCCCGATAGAGTTGAAATCTATCGCTTCTATTCTTGTTTGTCCATCCGGTTCCGATTCAGGGATTCCATCAAGTAATATTCGGACACCTCTTATTCCTGTATTCGATCTGCTTCCAAACCCCCTTATAGAAACTCTTACATCATGATTTCCATAACGCGACTGCAGAAATAAACCGGGAACGTTTTCTAACACATCATCAACTGAAATCCTCCTGGAAAATTTATAATCTGTATTTTTTAATCTAATTACCGGATAAGGAATATCAATTATCTTTTTTTCCACCCGCGTGGCTGTAACAACAACTTCATCAGTTTCATAGGTAAGCGTATCAACGCCACTGACTGTTGAATCAACAACAACAGTTTCCTGTGCGTATAATACACAACCACATATGATGATGAAAAATAGAATAATTGAATAAGAAAAGGTTTTTGGTTTAAACATATTTCACCTTTTAAATTATTCGTTTAATTAATTAGTATTCAAACGAAGAAAATTAAACGAGTCGGGGTGGAGGTGAAGGAATGTCTAGATGTAGAGACCGATAATTATCGGTTTGCCTAAAACTGAAATTACATTCAGTTGTCAAAGCTGCCCCTGTTTGTTCACTTTGAAAAGGCTCAGATACTAAATTATGAGAATGATTGTTTGTTGAAGGTTTTTGTTTATTCTCTGAAGAGTTCTGGTGTACTCTTTTTTCAAACTCCTCTTCCAGTTTCTTTTCTTTAGTATCATTAATGCAATACAAGATCAATTCAAATTCATTTTCTACTTTCTTCACTATATCATACATATCGCCATTGTATTTGAACTCGCGCGAGTGTATCCAGATGAAATTTATTTTTTGATTGAGAATGTCTTCTTTCTGAAATACCAATAATTCAATAAGCTCCTCTTCATCATTCTTATCGGCTTGCTGCATTCCAAGGGATTTATAATAATTCGAGAGAACCGGTTGAACTACAAGAAAACCAATTGTGTTGTAGATAAATACTGTAAGAATTAATATTGATAATATCTTATTCACAAATTGCAGATACTCATCTTACTTAAGTAAAAAATTTAATCTCTAAATATTAAAATAAATAGTATTATTAATAAAAGCATCACAAATTACAAAGAATCAGTGATTCAAATCTTTTAGAATGTAACCATTTCCGATGTTTGAGATTAATTGAATAATTTCACTTAACATGACAAATCAATCCTTTCAAATATAATCCTTCCGGGAAATTAGTTAACACAGGATGATCGGATGATTGGTTTAAATGATTAAGGATTTTTACTTCTCTTTCTGAATCAAGAGAAGCATCAGCAATAATTTTACGGAACAACTCTGTCGAAATATGACCTGAACAGGAAAATGTAAACAATATTCCTCCCGGATTTAACAGCTTTATTGCAAGCAGGTTAATATCTTTGTAACCTCTTCCGGCTTTCCGTACCTGAGAGGAAGATTCGGCAAACTTTGGAGGATCTAAAATTATCAGGTCAAATGTTTTTCTTTCATCACGAAATTTTCTGAGAACTTCAAATACATCTCCATTTACACTTTCAACCTGATCAGGATTAATATCATTCATCTTTATATTTTTATGAGAAAGCTCTATTGCAGATGATGATGATTCAATCTGTGTTACTTTTTCTGCTCCGGAAGCTAACGCATAAACAGAAAAACCGCCTGTGTAAGAAAAGCAATTCAACACCTGTTTACCATTAGAAAAATCAGTGATCAGTTTTCTGTTTTCTCTCTGGTCGAGATAGAAACCTGTTTTGTGTCCGTCTTTAATATTAACTAAAAACTTAAAATCGTTTTCAACTATTTCTGTCAACTCTTCCGGTTCATTTCCTTTTAAAGAACCTGTTGCTGAATTTAATCCTTCTTTTTCACGGACAACGGAATCCGATCTCTCATAAATCCCGACTGGTTTAAAGATGTCATTCAAAATTTCAGTGATGGTATTTTTAAAGTACTCGGCACCGGCAGAAAGAAATTGACAAACAATAAAGTCAGCATAACGATCAACAATTAATCCGGGCAGCCGGTCACTTTCAGCATTAATAATTCTGTAAGCATTGGTTTTTGAAGTGTTGATAATTTTTTCTCTTAATGAAAATGCTGCGGAAATTTTTCTCCTAAAAAATTCAGGATTGATTTCCGCTTTCGGGTTAAATGACCACATTCTAACTTGTATTTGAGATGATGATGAAAAGCTGCCCGAGCCGACGAGTTTCTTATCTGAAGTTAATACCTGAACAGTTTCTCCATTAGCGGGATTACCATCTACCTTTTCTATTGCACCGGAAAAAATCCACGGATGTTTTCTTTCAAGAATTATTTCACGTGATTTCTTAAGAATTACTGCTGGCACAAACAAACCGGATTAAATGATTTAAAAATATTTTATTGCTGCTGAATAAACCATATCGACTGTCAGCTCTTTTATACATTTAAATTTAACATCTGTTCTGTTACAGATGAGTTTTTTAGGAGAATAGAAAAAGCAAGGTGAACATTCAAGGTTGAGGCTGACAATCTTGTGTTCAGTTTTCCAGGGATGAATATAATTTTGATTCGTCGGTCCAATTATCGCAACAACATTTAATCCAAGCGCCGAAGCAATGTGCATTTGACTGGAATCATTTGTAATAAACACATTACATCTTTTCATAACGGCACTGCTTTTGGTCAAACTTTCTGTGTTTACCAAGTTAACTTTATCAGAGTTAATCAACGAATATATTTTTTCTTTTAATTCTATTTCCTCAGGGCCGCCAAATATCAAAACTCTAGCGGAATTTATTTGAATTAATTTTTTAGCAAGCTCAGAAAATTTTTCGGGTTCCCATCTTCGTTTAATATGATTTTTTAAGGTTGCACATCCTGGATGAAGCCCGGCAACAATATCATTCCCATTAATTCCAAGATCGCGTAAATATTTTTCTGCAAATAATTTTTCTTCTCCGGAAATTTGAAATTCAAACGGCGGTTCTTCATTAATATTTTTTCCTAATAATGCTTCTACCAGCTTTATATTTGTTTGAACATTGTGAACAGAGTCATTCTCCAAAACTTTTATGTTGTTAAGAAAACCAAAACTGTTGTTTTGTTTTCTCAAATAACCTGCCCCAACCCTGATTTTAGAACCAATTATAAAACTGATGAGATTATATTCTTTCCTGTTTGATGGATAGACATTTATTGAAACATCATATTTCTTTCTTAGTTGAAGCAGAAATTTAACCGACTTGAAATAACCTTCATCTAAAAAATTAAAGTAAATTGTTTTGTTAAGATTAGAGTTTGAATGGAAAATTTCTTTCGCTCCTCTGTGCATCACAAGAGTATCTATCTCGGCATCAGGCAGATTTTTCTTTAGCAGCTTTAATGCCGGTGTGAACATGAGAGCATCACCTATTCCGGAAAGAGCAGCAATCAAAATTTTCATACTAAAAATTTATAAAAAAATAAGTCCGGCATAAACCGGACTTGTTATGCTGATAAAGATTTGTTTTTAATTTGCCGTCGTGTCTTTTTGCTGAGTTAATTCCTGATACCTTTGAATGTTAGATTTAACAGTAGGGTCATTCGGGAACATAGTTTCAAGCCGCTGCCATAATCCAAGAAGTTTGTCAAATTGTTCAGTCTTTTCATAAGTTTCGATCAAAAGTCTGTATGGATTGTAGTAAGAGTTCACATCTTCAGGATTTTCTTCAAGCTCCTCGAGCGCTCTTTTTTCAACATCGACAGAGATCTCAGCAAACTTATTCTTGTCTCCGGATTCCAGATACAGATTTGCAACTTCGAACAATAAACCATTATCCATTCCAAGGTTTTTGTAGGGAAGTTTTTCGTTCATATCATTCAAGGTTGAAACCACACCTTGATTATTCCCTGATGACTTGTAAAAAACAGCTAGTCTCATAAACGCATTTCTGTAATTCTGAATCATCCTTTTATGGTTCTCATCAAAAAAGATTGTTGGGTCATTTAAACCTGTAAACCTGAATCCCGGTTTAAAATCAACTGAAGAAATTGTGTTTCCACTTAGTTGTTCCTGAAGCAGTTCTTCATTAACGAATTCTCTGCCCGGTGTTCTTTTTTCGGGTACGAGTTTGAATGTCATCCCCTCCATCTTTAAATATTCCTGAAGCCCTATTTTACTATCGTCTGAACATGTGACGGCAAAATAAATTGGTCTTTCCCAATTGTTGGCTTCTATAATTTCTTTAACCATAATATCCTGAACACGTATTGCTTTAACTTCACCAAATGTTAGGGTATTAGGCATCTTCCAAGTCATTTTACCAGATTTGATAATAGTTGTATCCTTAATTGAATATTTATTTACAATTTCAGAAAATTCTTTATTGTTTCCGGGTTTTGGGGCTGAGATTGTTACATCAGCCGGAGACCATTGTGCAGGTCGTAAATCCACCTCATTAATTCTGGCATCAGGAATTCTTATCTTAAGTGTACCTACTCCGTATGGATCATTGTTCTTTAATTGTCTTACATACCAATCTGTGTTAAGCAAACTGAGGTTGACAACTTTTACATCTCTCCTTACACCCTCAACATCCTGAAGATACCATAGAGGAAAAGTGTCGTTATCACCATTAGTAAAAAGTACACCACCAGGTCCTGTGCTTTGAAGAATATTATATGAATAATCCCATGGAACCCAGTTTCTTGAACGATCGTGAGTAAAGTAATTAGCACGAATCATATTAATTGGAATTAGGATTAAACCGAAAATTAAAACTCCGGCGGCTATTGTATTGCTGTAAGATCGATCCTTCGTTTTCTCTTTAACTAAATCAAATAGTCCGCGAATACCAATTGCAATCCATATTGAAAAAACAAAAAATGCGCCGACATAGAAGTAATCTCTTTCTCTTGGCTGGGGCTGCTGCTGATTCTGATAAAAGGCAGTAAGATATCCTAACAAAATAAACATCACCATAAAAACTGAGGCCAACTTCCAATCCTTACGGAAGTGATAATAAATTCCAAAGAGTCCAATAAGAAATGGAATGCCGAATAAGGAATCTCCAACATTTCCTTCAAACTTTATGTTAAAAACTTTTCCAAAAATATTTCCGATTCCATTTAGCGGGGCAATGTTTGCACCATCATCCTGAACCCAGCCTTCTCTGCCTGCATAATTCCATAATAAGTAACGTGTCATCATATGGTTCATCTGGTAGTTATAAAAGAATGAAAGGTCTGTCGGATAATTTGTATAAACTCCCTGCTGATGCGGTTCACCGGAGAATCTTCTTTTAAATGTTGGAAAATCTCCGTACTGCTCTCTGTTAAGATATTTTTCAAGCTTCGGGAAAGTAACCGGTTCGTTTTCATTCATCGGGGGATATTGATTTGCGCGGATAATAACCATAGAAAAAGTTGTGAATCCAACCAGGATAAAAATTCCTGACATAAAAACCATATGTAAAGTTGGTTTGTTTTTTTTAATTGAATAGTTGACTGCATAACCAAGTAAGCCAAGAAACAGAATGAACAATACTATTTCAACAATAATATTTTCTTTGCCGATCGATGTCATTATTGAGGGAAGAAATTTCACAACACCCGGGTATGTAGCAAAAAGGGCTAGCCCTCCGATTATCATTGGCAAATAAAAAGAGTTTTTATTAAAAATTTTTCTCCAGAAAATTCCCATGATTATTGCGCTGATTCCCGCAGCCATCAATTTGAATTTTGAATCAAAGTCTTTGTATTGTTCATTTGTCGGTGATGTTGTACCTGTTTCCCCTGACCACCAAATCAGAGAAATTAAAAGTATTATTCCGGCATGAACCAGAAGTATAACACCAGTTCTCTTTAAAGCATCTTCATCATCTAAATATTTTCTAAAGCATATTACCATTGTAACAGGAACTATTGTAAGAACACTCATAAGATGCACGCCCATGGAAAGACCTACCAGATATGCTATTGCAAGAATATACTTTTCACTTTCCTTGTTGTCAGCACGTTCATACCACCTTAATATGAGATAAGTTATTGCAGCAACCAGCAAGGTACTAAAAGCATAAACTTCAGCCTCAACAGCATTAAACCAGTATGTGTCACTGAATGCAAGTGAAAGAGCTCCGATTGCTGCTGCTGTATATGTTGCAATCCCATCAAAGAGATTATCCGGACCTTTGCTCTTGAAAATGTTTATGAGCTTGACTGCGATAAGATAAAGGAAGAAAACAGCAAGTGCACTTGAGAAGACTGATATCAGATTTATTTTGAATCCAACATTTTCTAAAAACGGTATTTTTGAAAAAACATTTCCAAGTAGCAAAAAGAATGGGGCTCCTGGTGGATGAGGAACCTGAAGATAATAACTGGCAGCAATAAATTCACCGCAGTCCCAGAAAGAAACCGTCGGCTGAACAGTCATCCAATAAATAATTAACGTAACAAGAAATACACAGGCTGCATATATTCTGTGTAAAAGTTTTAAGTCCATTGATTCCTCTTTTGAAAACGAAAGTTAAAATTAATCACATCTCCTGTTGTAAACAAAGAATTGTCAGGCGGAAAGGTCACTTATTCTCATCAGTATCATTATTTTTTTTGAAGAACTTATCATACTTAGACATATCAACAGGTTTAATGTATTTATCGTGAAGTTCTTTAAGCTTTTTCATAGCTACTGAATCAAATTCTTCTTCATCCTTATCTCTTTTAATCAATAGCTTGTATAGGTCCATTTCTTTGGATGTAAAATTGCGTTCAAATTTTTTTAATGTCTCAAGATATTTCTTTTGTTCTCTATGGGAGTACATTTCTCAAACACCATTTTTAATCTGACTAAACCCGATTAAAAAATTAACCAATACAGTTAATTCAAAAAACAGAATATCAACTATCTGACGTGATTGATAATCTTTTGTTTTATTGGATAAAATATAAACATTACATTTTACTCCTGCCCGAAAACCGATTTGTATTCTTCTCCCCAATCATTCAATAAATCAATTATAGGAAGTATGGATTTGCCAAGTAAAGTCAATTTATATTCAACTTTTGGAGGGACTTCAGGATAAATTTTCCTTGATATGATTTCATCCTGTTCAAGTTCACGTAACTGCAGAGTCAGCATTTTATGGGTAACTTTTGACAATAATTTTTTTAATTCTCCATACCTTTTCGGATCATCCTGTAGCAGCCAAATAATCTGCATTTTCCATTTTCCACCAATTGTATTTAATGCCAACTCGACGGGGCTATTGTACTTTATTCCTTTAAAGTTAAATTCCTGCATTTTTATTCATTACTCTCTTTTTAGATAGTATGATACTTATTGACATATACAAGCGAAATATAGCATGTAATTAGTAAAAATGAAAATATCTGGGGTTAATCATTCCTGTTTATCTATAAGTCCAGTTATTAAACTTTTTAATAATTACGTCATTGAACAGACATTCGTAATTCGGGATTGAAAAAGACACAGAAATAGTATTATTTATGAAATAGAACTTCGCGGAGTGATAATGAATACATTTTTATTTTCCATCGGAATAAACGGTCATGATTCAGCATCATATTATTAAGAGAAAACTTTTCAATTGTTAAATTGACTTCGATATTAGAATATTTTTAAGAAAAGGAAAAAATGAAAAAAATAATTCACAGATCTGACACACGCGGATACTATGATTATGGCTGGCTGAAAACAAATCATACATTCAGCTTCAGCAGTTATT